>JAGNSH010000023.1 GCA_017988165.1 Giesbergeria sp.
AACCACTCGTGTACGACCTCAGCGGGTTTGGCGCTGAAAGTTTTCATGAGTTTTCTCTTTCGAGGGTTCGACCAGCCAGAAGGGGCTAGCATCCTTGGAGCTCTTTTCCACGGTCGGCGTTTCTCTTCAATGGAAACCTCTTAGGTGGTAATTGCGCGCATACCTTGCGGAGGGCACACACTTCGCCGCGGAGCCGCGCAAGCGCTGCGAAGCCCGAGATTATACAAAGACTTAGCCTTTTCGCACCAGCGCTATCGTCACCCCCGCCAACCATCCCAAGGCAACGACAACCGCTACCCCCACCAGCCACTGGCCTAGGCGTGTTTGGTCATCTAACAAATAGGCGTTGCACACCCGCACCGGCGAGTCGATGTAGATCTGCCCGACCACCGCCATCATCGGCAACACGTTGCCCAAAAAGAAGCCTTGCACCAACCACCCCGCTGGCCGCCAAGACAGCCGCAGCGCCGCACCGGCCAGCACCAGCGCCGCGCATTTGGCCGCTTCCACCGCAGGGCTGACCAGCGCTAAGTCGAGCACGCGCGGCACCATCAGCACCGCCAGCACCAGCGCCACACCCAGCAGGCCGCTGATGCCGTGGGCATTCCAGCGTGCGCAGCCTGCCCGCACCTGCGCTGGCAGCGCACCAACCAAACCTATGCCCGCCAGCAGCAGCAAAGAAAACTGTAGCAGCATATGGCGCCACATACTGGCCTCCAGCGCATAGCGTGCTGGCGGCAACAGTAGCAACGCCAACAACAGCGCAGCAGCCATGGCTTGGCGCTGCGGCGTAGCAAGCTGGACAAACTGGGCACATCGGGCACAACCCAAAAAACTCATGGCAGCTTGCCGCCAGCAGCACCAGCGGCACCAGCGACGCCCGTTTGGCGCGACAGGTGGCGCGCATAGTCCAACGCCAACTGCTGCTCGGCCACATCAAAGATGCGCACTAGCCGCCCTTGGCCATCGATCAACAGCAAGGCGGCGTTGTGTTCATAGTCGCCTCGGCCATCGGGCACCACTACCACTTGGAAACTGTGCAACAGCTGCTCCATTTGCGCGGTATCAGGCACACGGACAAAGCGCCACACAGTGGGGTCGGCCTGCAACTGCTGCGCATAAGTCTGCAATGCCGCCGGGGTGTCGTGGATGCTGTCAAAGCTGATTGACAGCAGCTGCACGCCGCTGCCTTGGCCCGCAGCACGGTCTTGCAACAAGCTGGTCTGCATTTGCTGAAAACTGCTGCCCAGCGTCAGGCAGACGGTTTGACAGCGGGTGTAGATAAAGTCCACCAAAGTGATAGTGCCTGGCACACTTGGCGCAGCCGGCGCGCCCGACGCACTTACCCACTGCACCAAGGGCCGGGCGCGAATACCAGGGCCTTCGGCCATCACCGGCGGCACCGGCACCGGCTGTAGCGCCACTTCTAAGCGCCGCGCGCCTTCCGCCGTCCAAACCTGAAAATTGTGTGTCAGCCCAGCCGCAGCGGTGTAGGCCAGCAGCGCCAGCAGCAAACTGAGTAAGGCGGTGCGCAGCATAAATCTGTGCAGCAGCGGGCCGACACGCCAGCACTCAGGCCGGTGGCGCTGCCAAGGCCTTGAGCGCTGCACCGCCTTCAAACGGCGTCACGCGGGTGCTGGCTTTGCGCTCTTGCTCGAATAAATCGGGCGCTAATGCATCCGATTTATTGCCCCAAGCGCCGCGAATATAAGTCGCTACAGCGGCCAACTCGGCATTGCCCAGTTGCTGAAACGATGGCATCGATCCTTTGTAGCTGGCACCCATCACACTGATTTCGCCATCAATACCGTGCAGCAAGATATTGGCCAGCGTGCGCGCATCGCCATGCACCCACTCAGAGCCGTCCAGCGGCGGAAACACTCCCGGCAAACCCTTGCCGGTGGCTTGGTGGCAGGCGGCGCAGTGGGCCGCAAACACTTGCTGGCCATCAACGACTGCACCCGCCGCTGCGGGCACCGGGCCAGACAGATCGGCCACGGTGCGCCGGTCACCCAAAGCAGAATTACCAAAGGGGTCTGACAGCAAGATATAGAGCACACCAAACGCCACCATCACAGCGGTAACGGCCGCCACCAGCAACGGTATCGGTCGGATGCTTTCTTCAGGGTCGACGTTTTCCCGCTTTTGGGCAACGCACAGAGGATCTGGTTCGGGGGTCATCACAAGAGCCTTGCAAAGTAGGTGGGTCAGGAAGCTGTAGCCGTACTGCTGGCCGGCGGCGCAACCGACTGGGACGGCTGGGGCGGCGGCGGCAAGATGGGGTAGGTGTGATCCAAGCCTTGCAGGTACTTAACCAAGTCCAGCGCCTCGGGCAGCGCCACCACCACTCGCCCATACGGGGCGGTGCCGGGCGGCAGCTTGAGCACTTCTTCACCCGGGTCGGCCTTGTCTTTCACCTCAAACAAATAGGGGTAGGACGGCATGATTGAGCCGGGCACATAGGCGCGCGGCTGGTACAGGTGGCCCAAATGCCAATCTTTGCTGGGCTGGCGCGCGCCAATGTTGAACAAATCAGGCCCGGTACGCATACTGCCCAGCAGGTGCGGCCGGTCGTAGTAATAGTCGCCCGGCACCGAGACCCGGCCCCAGCCGCGTTCGTTGTCCGGGCCAAAATCGCGGTCGCGCGGCTGCTGCGTGTGGCAGTAAACACAACCGTTGGCCACATACACCGATCGTCCGCGCGCTTGGGCGCTGCTGTAGGGCTTGAGCCCCTCGGGCACCGCGACATCACGCACTTGCAAATAGGGCAGTACCACCAAAGCCGCCGTGGCGATAGACAGGGACACCATCGCCCCCGCAGCAAGTTTGACTTCATTCTCCATGGCTCATCTCCATGCCCTTGGGTTGTGAAAACAGGGCAGCGCTGGTGCGCGTCGGGCCCAAGTGCAGCACCATGGCCAAGAAATGGCCGACAAAAATCAGATGACTCAGCACCATCAGCGTGCCGCCGACACTGCGCCACTGTAGGTAGGGAATAGTCAGCGTGACCGAATCCATGAAGGGCCGCGTCGCATCCAGCATGGCCAGCCCTTGCAGCCAGCCGCCAATACTCAAACCGACAAAGTAAATGCTGATACCCACCACCGCCAGCCAAAACTGCACCGAGATCAGGCGCGGATACGGCCACTCCCAATGGAGCACGCGCGGCATCATGAAATAGATAGCGCCAAACAGCACCATAGTGACAAAGGCGTAGGCGCCTAAGTGCGCGTGCGCCACGGTGAAGTGCGTAAAGTGCGCTACTTGGTTGACGCTGCGCAGCGCTTCTAGCGAGCCTTGCAGCGACGACAACATATACATCAGGCCGCCAAACATCATGAAGCGCAGCGTCGGTGAGTAGCGCACCAAATGCATTCGCCCCCACAGGGTGCCGGCCATGTTGATGGTGAAAGCTGCCACCGGAATAATCATCATCATGCTTTGCACGATGGACAGTGTGGTGAGCCAACCCGGAATCGGGCCGCCAATCAGGTGGTGGCCGCCAACTTGGCCATAGAAAAACGCCAACGTCCAAAACCCAAGAATCGACAGGTTGTACGAGCGCACCGGGCGCCCGATGATTTTGGGTAGAAAGTAATAAATACAGCCAACGCTGACCGGCGTGAACCACAAACCCAGCACGTTGTGGCCGTACCACCAGTTGGTGGTGGCTTGCTGTACACCGGTGTGTACGCCCGGCAGCTTGCCGACGATAAACAGCAGCGTGATCCACAGCAGCGCAGCCACCATGTACCAGACGCTAACGTACAGCGACTCAACCTTGCGGTTGACCAGCGTGTACAGCACCGGTCCGATGATGCAGACAAAGCCGGCGACGATAAAGAGGCCGATTTGCCAAGGAATCTCCAGGTACTCCATGCCATCCGTCCAACCGGAACCGATGGCACCGATAGCGCTGGCGATGCCTATATTGATCAACGCACCGCCCAGCATCACCCACATGGCGCCGATCAGCTTGGTGCGCAACAAGCGCGGCAGCAACCAAACGATGACACCCAAGGCAGCATTGGTGATCCAGCCATACAGCACCGCCGTGAGGTGGATAGTGCGAATGCGCCCAAACGTCAGCCAAGCCTCGCCGACCAGCCAGTCGGGCATATGCAGCTTGAGGGAAGAGGTTAAGCCGGCCAGCGAACCGAGCAACAGCCAAAAACAGGCGAAGGCAATGAACATGAACACCGGAAACGCGCTAGAGCGATCGGCGCCAATGCGGTTTTCCATTTCCTGCGGGTCAGGCTCATGCGCCGCCCAAGCAGCCCCCGCTGCGGCCACTTGCAGCTGCGCCTCGCCGGCGCTGCGCAGCGCCGGGTCATCCACTTTGCCTAGCTCACCTTTGGCAAAGATGACCGAGGCCGCTTTGGGGTTCTCGACCAACAGCCCCTTGCGCATCGACCAAATAAAGACAAACAGGCCAATGATCGAAAGCAGGAATGCGCCCAGCAAACTAAGTATTGCGCTATCCATGGGTAGCCGTCCTTTGCGATTGCACCGCCAAAATCGATGAACGCAATATTTTTGACGGAATGATTGAGATATCGCAAGCGCAAAAATTGCCGCGCAAGCTATGCATTCATGGCGGCAATTATTAGAGTCATCTCAGATGGATGTATGCAGAACCGACAAAAATCACCATCCCAAAAGTGGTTACCGCCCCCAAGTGGAGGCCCAACCAAAGCTGGCTACCAGCCCTACAAGCTCAGCCAATAAGCCAAAACGATAGCGCCCAGCACCACGGCCAGCCAGATCAACACCACCCAACGCCACAAGGCAGGCGCGTGGCGCAGCTCTAAAAAATCAAGACTGACCACCAGCCCCTTAACAAAGGTCAGTCCAAACAACACCAGCATCAGCGTCAAGCTGCCATGGCCAGCCATGCCACTCTCACCTATCCAGTAGGTGACAGCTGTCACGGCCAGCAAAATCAGCCAAGCGCGGGTTAAAGAAGTGGCAGACATCTGAAAGCTCCTTAGCGCATCACATAAACCAGCGGAAACAACACGATCCACAACAGATCGACCATGTGCCAAAACGCCCCACCTGTCTCTAGCGCGTGACAGTCGCGGCTGCCGTAGTCGCCGCGCTGCGTCTTAAACCACAGGTAAGCCAGCGCCAAAACCCCCACGACGACGTGCAGAAAGTGAAACCCAGTCAGCACAAAATAAAACATATAGAAGGTGTTGCTCGACAGATCGAGCCCTGAAGACAACTTATCGACATACTCCGTCATCTTGAGCACCAAAAAGCCGCAGCCACACACCAACGCCCCAACCAGCCAACGCGCCCCTTGCTTTGAGGCATCTTGGCGTACCGCACGCACGGCGCTGGCGACGCACCAACTGGCGGTGATCAGCAACACCGTATTGACCGCACCCATATGCAAATCCAGCGTGCGCTGCGACGCATTGAACAGATCCAGCTCACGCAAGCGGGCAAAAGCGAAAGAAATAAACAAAATGGCAAAGGTCAACAGCTCTAGCAAAATGACCAGCCACACGCCCAAGTCGCCACTGAGCCGGGGCACTTCGGCCTGCACCGAACCCGTCAAGGGGGGCAATGTGTTGCGCTCAGACAACAAAATCTGATCGTCACTGCCAGACAAAGCAGCTGTTTTGCTAGTAGCTAGGGTTTTCATGATCCGTGCCGTTGAGAAAAAAAACGTATGCGAACGTGCGGTGGTGCCAAGCAGTACGCCCCTCGACCGTCGGTGATCAGTACAAAAAAAGCAGCAAAAAATAGCACTAATGACACACCGCAAGAACTGAGCCTTCTTTTATACGCCGCAATCTCCTAAGCACAAAATAAGATTCATGTCGCATGAATCTTATTGAGGTTAATCAATGATTTCCATCAACGAATAGTTACCATGCGGGTTCATCACTGCACGAGGTACACCATGAGTCAAGGCTTTACGAGCCAGATGGCGCGCAACATCTTTTATGGAGGATCTTTATTCTTCATTCTTGTGTTTCTCGGTCTGGTCTTTCACACAGAAACAACCATTCCTGAACGCTCCAAGGCGGGAGATTTAACGGAGTCCGCAATACGCGGCAAGCACATCTGGGAGACGCGCAACTGTATTGGCTGCCACTCGCTGCTGGGCGAGGGTGCCTATTTCGCACCTGAGTTGGGCAACGTCTACGCACGCCGTGGCCCAGACTTCATCAAGGGCTGGATGCAGGCTATGCCAACACAAACCCCAGGGCGTCGCCAGATGCCGCAGTTCAACCTGACCGATCCACAACTGGACGACTTGGTTGAGTTCCTGCGCTGGACCAACGGCATCGACACCGAGAAATGGCCGCCAAACATCGAAGGATAAGCGTCTCACTTGTTGAGGCTCCCTTCCACTTCTCAGGATAAAAAAATGCAACCCGCAACCCTAAAATACCAGTCGCAGTCAGTCTCAAAGCTGTACTTCATTGCGGCACTGGCCTTGTTTACCGGTCAAATCGTCTTCGGTGTGACCCTTGGCCTGCAGTACGTCATCGGTGACCTGTTTTTCCCGGCCATTCCGTTCAACGTCGCTCGGATGGTGCACACCAACTTGCTGATCGTTTGGCTGCTGTTTGGCTTCATGGGCGCCGCCTATTACATGGTGCCCGAAGAAAGCGAAACCGAACTGCACAGCCCGATGCTGGCCAAAGTCTTGTTCTGGGTTTTCCTCAGCGCAGGTGTGGCCACCATCTTGGGTTACCTGTTGGTACCCTACGCTACGTTGGCTGAAATGACCGGCAACGACCTGCTGGCCACCATGGGACGAGAATTCCTTGAGCAACCCCTGCCCACCAAAGTCGGCATCGTGGTGGTGGCACTGGGCTTCTTGTTCAACATCAGCATGACCGTGCTCAAAGGCCGCAAGACCGCCATCACGCTGGTGCTGCTGCTGGGCTTGTGGGGCTTGGCGCTGTTGTTCCTGTTCAGCTTTGTTAACCCAAGCAACTTGGTGCGTGACAAACTCTACTGGTGGTTTGTGGTTCACCTCTGGGTGGAAGGTACTTGGGAGCTGATCATGGCCGCGCTGCTGGCGTTTGTGCTGATCAAGACCACCGGCGTAGACCGCGAAGTGATTGACAAGTGGATGTACATGATCGTTGCCTTTGCGCTGATCTCGGGCATCTTGGGCACGGGCCACCACTTCTACTTCATCGGTTTGCCAGGCTACTGGCACTGGATTGGCGGCGTGTTTTCGTCGCTGGAGCCCATTCCGTTCTTCATGATGACGCTGTTTGCGTTCAACATGGTGCAACGCCGCCGCCGCGAACACCCCAACCAAGCCGCCGTGCTGTGGGCTGTCGGCACCGCTGTCATCGCCTTCTTGGGCGCTGGCGTGTGGGGCTTCATCCACACCCTGAGCTGGGTTAACTACTACACCCACGGCTCGCAGCTGACCGCTGCCCACGGCCACTTGGCTTTCTACGGTGCTTATGTGCTGGTAGTGCTGGCCATCATCAGCTACGCCATGCCCATCTTGCGTGGCCGCGAAGCCAACCCCAAACACGCCCAGCGCGTGGAAATGTGGAGCTTCTGGATCATGAGCATCGGCATGGCCGTCATGGTTCTGGCCCTCAGCGGCGCTGGTATCTTGCAAGTGTGGCTGCAGCGTATGCCCACCGACGGCAGCGCTCTGTCCTTCATGGCGACGCAAGACCAGTTGGTGTTCTTCTACTGGACGCGTGTTGCCGGTGGCGTGATGTTCTTGCTCGGTTTGCTGACCTACCTGTCAAGCTTCTTCATCGGCCCCTCGGCAGACGAAGCCAGCAACTACAGCGCCAGCGGCAGCCGTTTGCAACCCGCTTGAGCTATGCCATAAGGCATTGACCCCATGACACACCCCGCCCCCACCGTGGCCGCACCCGGCCCCAGCACTGTAGCGAGCACGCTGGGCCGCAGCCCGGCGGCGGGCGGTGTGCCGTTCTATGCCGCCCAAGCTGGCGAATGCGAACTGTTTACGCATTGTTTTGAGCAGCACCTGCCGCTCTTGATCAAAGGCCCCACCGGCTGCGGTAAAACCCGTTTTGTCGAACACATGGCTGCGCGCTTACAGCGCCCTTTGATCACTGTTTCCTGCCATGACGACCTCAGCGCGGCCGACCTCGTTGGTCGCCACCTGATTGGTCAAGGCAACACCGTCTGGACCGACGGGCCTTTGACACGGGCCGTGCGCGAAGGCGCCATTTTGTATCTGGACGAGGTCGTCGAAGCCCGCAAGGACACCACCGTGGTACTGCACCCGCTGGCTGACGATCGCCGCCTTCTGCCCATCGAACGCACGGGTGAGCTGCTCAAAGCGCCGCCCGAGTTCATGTTGGTTATCTCATACAACCCGGGCTATCAGAACCTGCTCAAGGGCCTGAAACCCAGCACCCGCCAGCGTTTTACTGCGCTGTCGCTCAATTACCCCAGCCCTGACGTCGAGCGCGCCATTTTGGAGCGCGAAGGCCACGCCAGCCCCGCCTTGGCAGCACGCTTAGTGCAACTGGCGCAAGCGCTGCGCCGACTGACCGATCACGACCTAGAAGAAACCGCCAGCACCCGCTTGCTGGTGATGGCCGCACGCCTAGTCACTTCCGGCCTGCCGCTGCGCGACGCCTGCCGCGCAGCCGTGGTGGATGCGTTGACCGACGATGCAGAAACCATCCTGGCACTAGACGAAGTCGTGCGTGCGATAGTGGGTGATGAAAACTGACTGTTCCAGTTGTGCCTCAGCCTCTGGCTGCTCCAGCAGCGCAGCCCTGAGCGGCGCACCCGGTAGCGCCGCCGCCCAGCCGGCCACCGCCACTTTGCAGCGGCGCCGGCGTTGGTTTCAGTTGTCCTTTTTTGCGGTTTTTCTACTGGCCCCAGCGCTTAATTTGCTGCGCTTTGATCTGACTGAAACCCAGCTCTGGGTGCTGGGTTTTCGCTGGTCGCTGGGCATTGAGGCCTTCATGCACGGCCAAGCCAGTGCGCTAGAAACCGCTTGGTCTATTACTTGGCGCGGCATCTTTCCCGCCCTGACCTTAGTGATCGCCTTCCTGAGCGTGGCCTACCACTTTGGTCGCCTATATTGCGGCTGGCTGTGCCCGCATTTTTCACTGGTTGAAACCCTCAACGACTTACTGCACCGCGCCAGCGGCAAGCTCAGTGTCTGGGACAAATCGCCCACGCCGCGCCCGGGCCGCACCACTGACAAGCGCTGGTGGCCGGTCTTTTTGGTCGCCTGCTTGGTGTTTGGCTTTCTCTGGGCAATTACGCTGCTGACCTATCTGCTGCCACCGACCATGATTTGGGACAGCTTGCTGCATGGCACGCTGACACCCAACCAAGCACGTTTTTTAGTCGTGGGCACGCTGGTCTTTACCCTCGAATTCACGCTGGCACGGCATTTGTTTTGCCGCTACGGCTGCGCCGTCGGCCTGTTCCAAAGCGTGGCCTGGATGGCCAACCCCAAAGGCATGGTGGTGTCTTTCACCCGCGAACGCGCACGCGAATGTAAAACCTGTGACGCCCCGCGCGGCAGCGCCTGTGACCACGCCTGCCCGATGCGCCTGAACCCGCGCAATATCAAACGCATGATGTTTGCCTGCGTGCAGTGCGGCCAATGCCTGACTGCCTGCGACACCACCCAAACCGACCAAGGCCGCAGCCCCACCCTCGAATGGAAAGTGGGTTTGGATGCGGTGCGTGAAACTATGCGACAGCGGCGCGAGGACCAAAGCTGATGGAAGAATGGATTGGCCAATGGTGGCACCGCGCCGTAATGCGCGTGGCCGAGCCCGATCGCGCCGACGTGCGCGTCACGCTGGACGAAATGCGCCGCAGCATTGCGCTGCTGTACCGCGCTGGCGGTGGTGATGCCGCCGTGCGCGTCGCCCCAGTGGCCGACAGTCGCCACGGCGGCCCGCGCGGCTGGATAAAACGCTTGGCTGGCAGTGGCATTCGCGTACCGCTGCCAGTGCTGGACTGGGAAACCCTGGCACTGCCCGCACAGGTTAGCGTGTTTGAGCAGCGCGAACTCAACCGCGATCTGTATCTCTGGCTGGCCGCACTGGCCGCCGTATTTGAGCCAACAGGCGACTGGGTGGCCGACAACCGCGCCGCTACCGCCCGCGCCTTGCAGCGCTTTGCCGGAATGCGCAGCCGCCACCAGCGCCTGACGCAAACGCATTTAGCGCAGCGCCCCGCCTTGTCGAACCTGCGCGCCGACGCCGTGCCGTTCGAAGCGGCGGTGCAAGCGGCACTGCGCGGCGACGACCACAGCCCGCTGTTTGTCGAGCCGCAACAAGTCGCCCCAGTCTGGCTGTGGCTGACCGCCGGCCTGAGCCAGGCACCGGCTGGCAGCCACAGCAACACAGGCGATGGCGCCGGCGAACGCCCCGACGGCAACCCCGACGCCGAGAGCAAGCAGCGCCGCCGCTCGCAGCGCGTGGAGCAAAAAGAGGTGCGCAACCCACTGCTGGTGGCCTCCAAGGTCGATGCGCTCAACAGCTGGAGCGAACTGATCAAACTCGACCGGGGCACCGACGACGAAGTCGACCCCAACGCCACCGCCGCCGCCAACGACATGGACACGCTGTCGCTGGCACGCGGCGAGCAAACCACCGCCTCGCGCGTCAAGTTTGACTTGGACTTGCCCAGCGCCTCGGCGGACGACATCCCCCTTGGCCCCGGGCGCAAAACCCCCGAATGGGACTGGCGCAAGAGCGTGATGCAGCCCGACCACTGCGCCGTGCAATGCTCTGTCGCCCGCCCCGGTACGCCCTATGTGCCATCACAAGCGCTGCGCGCCAACGCCCGGCGGATGCGCCGGCGCCTTGAAGTGCTGCGCGCCGCGCCACGCTGGCAAAACGGCCAAACTACCGGCGACGATTTCGACATCGACGCGTGGGTACGCTTTCAAACCGAATCACAAGGCGGCGTGCAGCACACCGATTCGCCGCCGGTCTACATCCGGCGCCAGCGCGGCGAACGCAGCTTGGCCACCTTGCTGCTGGCCGACTTGTCGCTGTCGACCGACGCCTACGCCACCGACCACGCGCGCGTCATCGACGTGATTCGCGACGCGCTGTACGTGTTTGGCGAAGCGCTGGCTGGCACCGGTGATGCGTTTGAGATGCTGGGCTTTAGCTCGGTGCGCCGCCAGCACGTGCGCATCCAACACATCAAAGGCTTTAGCGAAAGCTGGAATGACACCGTGCGCTCCCGCGTCGGTGTCTTAAAGCCCGGTTTTTACACCCGCATGGGCGCGGCGGTGCGCGACGCCACCCGCCGCCTGAGCGCGCGCCCCGAGCGCCAGCGCCTGCTGCTGGTGCTGACCGATGGCAAGCCCAACGACCTCGATATCTACGAAGGCCGCTACGGCCTCGAAGACACGCGCCACGCAGTGCAAGAAGCGCGCGACGCCGGCTTGGTACCGTTTTGCGTCACGATAGATAAAGAAGCGCACGAGTACCTGCCGATGCTGTTTGGCAGCCAAGGCTACGCGCTCGTCAAGCGCCCGCAAGACTTGGTGCAACGCCTAACGCAGGCGTGGGTAACGCTGGCACGCTAAACAGCGGCCAGCGCTGGCTTTTGGCCCAATTTATGGTCAAAACAGCCTCTAGCCCAATAGATACGTGCGCTAGTAGCTATTAATTAAATAGCAAAATCAAGCCAGCGCGCGCTGGATAATGATTTTTTGCACGTCGCTGGTGCCTTCGTAGATTTGGCAGACGCGCACGTCGCGGTAGATGCGCTCGACCGGAAAGTCGCTCACCACGCCGTAGCCGCCCAAGGTTTGGATGGCCGCGCTGCACACTTTTTCTGCCATCTCGCTGGCAAACAGCTTGGCCATGGCAGCCTCCTTCAAGCACGGGCGACCGGCGTCGCGCAGCGCAGCCGCGTGCCAAATCAGCTGGCGCGCCGCTTCGAGCTGCGTGGCGCAGTCGGCCAGCCGAAAACCCACGGCCTGGTGCGTAAAGATGGGAATGCCAAAGCTCTCGCGCTGTTTTGAATACGCCAGCGCCACGTCAAACGCGCTGCGCGCCATGCCGACGCTTTGCGCCGCAATGCCAATGCGCCCGCCCTCTAGCGCGCCCAAGGCAATTTTGTAGCCCTCGCCCTCGGCGCCGATCAGGTTCTCGAGCGGGACGCGGCAGTTGTCAAAGTTGATCTGCGCTGTGTCGCTGCTGTGCTGGCCCAGCTTGTCTTCAATGCGGGCCACCGTGTAGCCGGGTGCGCTGGTGGGCACCAAAAAGGCGCTGATGCCTTTTTTGCCAGCACCCTTGTCGGTGACAGCAATGACGATCACGACTTGGCCGTTTTTGCCGCTGGTGATGAATTGCTTGACGCCGTTGATAACGTATTCGTCACCGTCCTTGACCGCCGTGGTGCGCAGCGCCGAGGCGTCCGAGCCAACGTGTGGCTCTGTCAGGCAAAAGCCACCCAACATCTGGCCTTGCGCCAAGGGCGTGAGCCAGTCGCGTTTTTGCTGCGCGTTGCCGTAGCGCATCAAGATGGCGTTGACTGGGCAGTTGGTCACGCTGATCGCCGTGCTGGTGCCGCCGTCGCCAGCAGCAATTTCTTCTAGCACCAAGGCCAGCGACAGGTAGTCCAGCCCAGCGCCGCCCAACTCTTCGGGCACGCAAATACCGTAAGCACCCAGCGCGGCCAAGCCTTGGTGTGCCTCTTTGGGAAAGTGGTGTTCTTTGTCCCAGCGCGCCGCATGGGGCCACAGCTCTTGCTGGGCAAAATCGCGCACCGCGTCGCGGATCATTTCCTGGTCTTGGGTCAGCAACATAGAAACAGCCTCTGAAAAAAAATACGGGTCACGCTGCCAGCGGCCCCAGTGAAATCAAGACCGCCACCGCTGGTAGCGTCCCTTTAGGCTCTACCAGCGGGTTTATAGGTCAAATCGGCCTCTAGCCCTTATGCAGCAAGCGCTTCTAGCTATCAATTAAGGAGTTTGAGGCCTTGCGCAGCTTTATACCAGCTCAATCGCCATCGCCGTGGCTTCGCCGCCGCCGATGCACAGCGTGGCCAAACCCTTTTTCAGACCGCGCGCTTGCAGTGCGTACAGCAAAGTGACCAAGATGCGCGCACCGCTGGCGCCAATCGGGTGGCCCAGCGCGCAAGCGCCGCCGTTGACGTTGACCTTGTCGTGCGGCAAGTTCAGGTCGTGCATCAGCGCCATGGGCACCACGGCAAAGGCTTCGTTGATTTCCCACAGGTCGACATCGGTGGCGCTCCAACCGGCTTTGGCCAGCGCTTTTTGCGTTGCGCCCAGCGGGGCGGTGGCAAACCATTCGGGTTCTTGCGCGTGCGTGGCGTGGCTGACGATGCGCGCCAGCGGCTTGCAGCCAAGTTTGTCGGCGGTGGACTGGCGCATCAGCACCAGCGCAGCCGCGCCATCGTTGATGGATGAGCTGGACGCCGCCGTGATGGTGCCGTCCTTTTTGAAGGCGGGCTTGAGCGTCGGGATTTTGTCCAGCTTGACCTTGCCTGGGCCTTCGTCCATCGACACCAGCACTTCACCGGCGCGGGTTTTGACAGCGACGGGGGTGATTTCAGCGGCAAACGCATTGGCAGCGATTGCGGCCTTGGCGCGCTCGACGCTGGCGGTGGCAAACGCGTCTTGCTGCGCACGGGTAAAGCCGTATTTGGCGGCGCAGTCTTCGCCAAACGTGCCCATCGAGCGGCCGGCCTCGTAAGCGTCTTCGAGGCCGTCGAGCATCATGTGGTCAAAAATGCGGTCGTGGCCGATGCGGTAACCACCGCGGCCTTTTTGCAGCAAATACGGCGCGCCGGTCATGCTTTCCATGCCGCCAGCGACCATCACCTCGTGCGTGCCAGCCAGCAACATATCGTGCGCCATCATGGCGGCCTTCATGCCCGAGCCGCACATTTTCGACAGCGTCACGGCACCGGCTTCTTTGGGCAGTCCGCCCTTAAACGCCGCTTGGCGCGCGGGCGCTTGGCCTTGTCCGGCCATCAGGCAGTTGCCAAACAGCACTTCGCCGACGGCATCAGCGCCGAACGTGCTGCCTTCTGCAGCGCGCGCCACGGCGGCCTTGATGGCAGCGCCGCCCAAATCATGGGCAGCCAGCGCAGAAAAATCGCCCTGAAAAGCACCCATCGGCGTGCGTGCAGCGCCGACGATGACGATGGGGTCAGAGATAGGGGTGGTCATAGGTGTCTCCAATCAAAGGTAGGGGGAAAGCAAAAATACAAACAAAAACAAAAGCAAGCGCCGCAGAAATAAAACACGGCGCCCACTTCACCCAGCGCTGGTGTGGTGAAACCGGCGCCCGGTGTCGTAAGGAAAAATATCGTAGACATGGCCAGCAGCAATGCGCTCTTTGTGCGACTGCCAAAACTCTACGCCCAGCAAGTCGGCATGGTGCTGCATGAACACATCGCGCACCGCTGGGTTACCAAGCAAAAACGGCGCAAAGGTTTCAGGAAACACATCGCGTGGGCCAACGCGGTACCAAATCTCGCCGCTCATCTCTTCTTCTTCGTTGCGCGGCGCTGGCACGCGGCGAAATTGGCAATCGGTGAGGTACTCGATTTCGTCGTAGTCGTAAAACACCACTTTGCTGTTGTGCGTGACACCAAAGTTCTTCCACAACATATCGCCCGGAAAAATGTTGGCCGCCACCAAGTCTTTGATGGCGTTGCCGTAGTCAATCACGCTGCGCTGCATTTGCTGCTGCGCGCTGGCGTCGTGCAAACCGGCGTCCAAGGCTTCTTGCAAATACATATTCAGCGGAATCATGCGCCGCTCGATATACAGGTGCGAAATGATGACTTCTTGCTGGCCATCGCCGTCGCGGTCGCTGATTTCTAGCTGGCTCGGGGCAAATTTCTCAATCTCAGCGATCAGTGCGTCATCAAAGCGCGCACGCGGAAACGCCACCAAGCTGTACTCCAGCGTATCGGCCATACGCCCCACCCGGTCGTGCTGCTTCACCAGCTGGTATTTGCCCTGCACCTGCTCGCGCGTGGTGTCTTTGGGCGGCGGAAAATAGTCTTTGATCAGCTTGAACACGTAGGGAAACGAGGGCAAGTCAAACACCAGCATCACCATGCCTTTGATGCCCGGCGCAATGCGAAACTGGTCGCTGGAATGCTTGAGGTGGTAGAGAAAGTCGCGGTAGAACAGCGTCTTGCCCTGCTTGGCCAAGCCGAGTGCGGTATAAATTTCCGCGCGTGGTTTGCGCGGCATCAGGCTGCGCAAAAACTGCACGTAGGCCGACGGCACCTCCATATCCACCATAAAGTAGGCGCGCGCAAAGCTGAACAGCATTTGCAAGTCACTTTCGCCAAACAGCGCGGCATCTATCAACAACTGGCCAGCATCGTTGTGCAAAATCGGTAAAGCAAACGCTAAATCGGTCGAGCCGTTAATAATTTTACCGACCACATAAGCACCCTTATTGCGATAAAACAGTGTCGACAGCACCTGAATTTGAAAATTAGCGCGCAGCTTGCTGGGCTTGAGCTGGGTTTGCAGCGCCGCCCACACCTGCTCAATATCCCCGGCCAGATCGGCAAACGCACGCTGCAAGCGAAAGTTATCAATCACCAGCGTCAGCGTTTCGCGCAGGTTCTCTGACGAGCGCAAGGGGTAGTAAGCCCAGTAGGTGGGACGCGTCTCGGTGGCGTCGTTTTCAATGTATTCGGTGCTGACCGCTGGACGCACAAAGATGAAATCGTTTTGAAAGTGCGTGCGGTGCAGTATTTTGGTGGTGACCGAGTTAAAGAAGGTCTCGGCCAGCTCGGGCTGGTGGTGGTTTACCAGCAGACCAATGTAGTGCAGCTTGATTTGGTGCCACACGTCCATCGGTAGGCTGCTGGCCTTAAATTCTTTCTCTAGCCGGCGCACGCACTCCATGACACGCAAGCCGTAAAACTCAATGCGCTCGCGCTGTGCGCGCTGCTGGCCGTGCCAGTCAGCAGTTTCAAAACGGTGCTTGGCACGCGCCGATTCAGCACGAAAAAGTCGGTAATGGCGGTTAAAACCATCCATCATCGCTTTAGCAATGCCGTAGGCTTGGGGGGAATCTAGGCGCGGCGGAAACATGGCAAACAGCTAAAGCGCGAAAAACCAGCAACGACCCAGCAGAGCACCGTCGTAATTTAGCGCTGCGCCGCAGCCACACCATCTACCGCAGCGTGGTAAATGCTGTAGAGCCCATCATTGCCGCTGACGGAGACGTGCAGATTCTTGATCAGCCCATCTTTCAGGCCGTAGCACCAGCCGTGCAAAGTGACTTTGTCACCCCGCGCCCAAGCGTCTTGCATCACGGTGGTGTGGGCAATATTGAGCACCTGCTCAATCGAGTTGAGTTCGCACAGCACGTCATGGCGCCACTCTGGCGCAGTCGCCGCCAGCAGCACGCGGTGCTTGTCGCGCACGTCTTTGACGTGGCGAATCCAGTTGTCCGACAGCCCCACCCGGGTGTCCTCCAGCGCGGCTAAAACGCCGCCGCAACCGTAATGGCCCACCACCATCAGGTGCTCAATGTGCAACTGATCGACCGCGTACTGGATGGTGGAGAGGCAATTGAGGTCGGTCGGAATCACCACATTGGCAATATTGCGATGGACAAACACTTCGCCCGGCTCCAGCCCGGTGATTTGGTTGGCCGGCACACGGCTGTCAGAGCAACCAACCCACATATAGCGCGGATTTTGCTGCTCCATCAACGAGGTGAAAAACCCTGGCCGCTCGCGCTCCACCTGCGCCGCCCATTTACGATTGTGATCAAACAAGTCTTCAATGCACGTGGCAGTCATGGGTGGTCTTTCTGAGGTGGAAAAAGTATCAAACTTATCAGCAAGTTTCAGCAAACAGCTCACGACCAATCAACATACGGCGGATTTCACTGGTGCCAGCGCCGATTTCATACAACTTGGCATCGCGCCACAAGCGACCCAATGGGTACTCGTTGATGTAACCGTTGCCACCAAAAATTTGTACGCCTTCACCGGCCATCCACGTGGCTTTTTCGGCCGTCCACAAAATCACGCTGGCGCAGTCTTTGCGCACTTGGCGTACATGGTCGCTGCCGAGCATGTCGAGATTTTTAGCGACGGTGTAAGCAAACGAGCGCCCGGCCTGTAGCACGGTATACATATCAGCCACTTTGCCTTGGATGAGTTGGAACTCGCCAATGCTTTGACCAAACTGTTTGCGGTCGTGGATGTAGGGCACCACGTTGTCCATCACCGATTGCATGATGCCCAGCGGGCCGCCGGTCAGCACGGCGCGCTCGTAGTCCAAACCGCTCATCAGCACTTTGGCGCCCATATTCAGGCCACCCAAAATATTTTCAGCGGGCACTTCGACGTCTTGGAATACCAGCTCGCCGGTGTGGCTGCCGCGCATCCCCAGCTTGTCAAGCTTTTGCGCTACCGAAAAGCCCTTCATGCCTTTTTCAATTAAGAAAGCCGTCACGCCACGCGCGCCCAACTCAGGCTCGGTCTTGGCGTACACCACCAAAGTGTCGGCGTCAGGGCCGTTGGTAATCCACATCTTGCTGCCGTTGAGCAGGTAGTAACCACCCTTGTCTTCAGCCTTGAGTTTCATGCTGATGACGTCAGAACCAGCGCCTGGCTCGCTCATCGCCAGCGCACCGACGTGTTCGCCGCTGATCAGCTTCGACAGATATTTGGCTTTTTGCGCTGCATTGCCGTTGCGGTTGATTTGGTTAACGCACAAATTGCTGTGCGCGCCATACGACAAACCCACCGAAGCGCTGGCACGGGAGATTTCTTCCATCGCCACCATGTGCGCCAAGTAACCCATCTCGGCGCCGCCATGCTCTTCTGGCACCGTGATGCCCAGTACGCCCAAGTCGCCCATCTTGCGCCACAAGTCCATCGGGAACTGGTCAGAATGATCGATTTCTGCGGCACGCGGTGCAATTTCAGCCTGCGCAAAGTCGCGCACAGCATCGCGCAAAGCATCGATTTCTTCGCCCAGCTGGAAGTTCAGGCCTGGCATATTGACGGCAATACTCATAGAAGTCTCCGAATAAAAAAGAGGGAAAGAGAAAAAATTAAGCCCGCACGTCGGCACGCCCAGTGACGGCCATCAAAGTGCAACCCATAGTCGCTACTAGCTTTTCGCCGCCGCCATGCAGCGCATAAGCGCGGCCCTCGCACACAGTGATCGTGCGACCCGGTTTGAGCACGCGCCCCTCCATACGAAAGCGCTCGCCCTGAGCAGGTGCCAGCAAATTGATTTTGAATTCAATGGTCAATACTTCAGCCTCAGGCACCATCAGCGTAAAAGCAGCGTAGCCACAGGCTGAATCCAGCGCAGCGGACACCACTCCTGCATGTAAAAAACCATGTTGCTGTGTCAACTCTTGCGCCCAGCTAATTTCAATATCGACGGCGCCAGGCTCTATCAACCCTAGCCGCGCACCCATATGGTGCATAACGCCTTGCAAGGCAAAACTATCGCGAACCCGCTGTGCGTACAAGGGGTTTCGTGGCTCAAACTGCGGCATAGTCACACCCATTGTATATCTCCATATTACGTTTACGTAAACGTCAATTATGATTCATTTTTCTCTAATTTGACAAGCAAGGCGCGTGCTTCTTGCTCATGCTCAGTCAGCTCATCCAAATTGGCCTCCAAATCGGCCATTTGCTCTTCCAGCTGGCGCCGGTGCTCGGCCAACACCAGCAAAAATTTATGCAGTTGCACCCCGGTGTCGCGCGGACTGTCGTACAAATCAATGATTTCTTTAGCTTCCGTCAGCGACAAGCCAAGCCGCTTAGCACGCAGCGTTAATTTCAGCCGGGTGCGATCGCGTGCGCTGTAAGTGCGATTACGCCCACCGGGCCCAGTGCGATCGGGCTGTAGCAGCCCCATATCCTCATAAAACCGCATAGCGCGGGTCGTGAGATCGAATTCTTTGGCGAGATCGCTGATGGTGTAGGTAGTAGCCATTGTCTAAATGTTGCTTCGTCGAGCTGCGAGGACGCACTATCCAGTGACGTTTACGTTAGCGTCAATCCTAACTGATTCAGGGCGTATCGCAGTAGGTAAAAATTCTTAGCATTGAAGCCGCTGATATGCTTTGTCGCAACACACAGACATTCGCTTATTAGTACCCCAGACGCACAAAAGCCCCGCTCATTGCTGAGCGGGGCTGGTGTGGGCTATTAAGAGCCTGACGATGACCTACTTTCACACGGGAACCCGCACTATCATCGGCGCGAAGTCGTTTCA
>JAGNSH010000117.1 GCA_017988165.1 Giesbergeria sp.
CGGTGCAATTGGTAGCGCGTGCTTTGGCCTCTGCGACTGGCAATACCGCAACCTACAGGGGCGACTTCCATCGCCACCTTTTTATAAAGATGCAAGGAGATTTTGATGAAAACAATGATGAGCGTGATACCGGTGGCCGTAGGACTGCTGATGGCTGGAACGGCGATGGCCAAGGTCTCGCCAGCAGAGGCTGAGAAGCTGGGCAAAGAGCTGACCTGTTTGGGCGCTGAAAAGGCCGGCACCAAAGACGGCGTGCCCGAGTACACCGGCAAGTGGCTGGGCACCCCTCCCGGCGTGAAGTACACGCCCCACGTCGGCCAGCACCCCGTGGACCCCTATGCCGGCGAGAAGCCAATTCTCACCATCACGGCAGCCAACCAAGCCCAGTACGCCGCCAAGTTGTCGGACGGCCAAAAGGCGTTGTTTGCCAAGTTCCCCAAAACCTTCCGCATGGACATTTACCCCGGCCACCGCGACTTTCGCGTGAGCGATGCCGCTTGCGATGCGGCGAAAAAGAACGCGCTGAACGCCGAAATTTCTGAAGGTGGTTTGGGCGTGAAAAACGGTGCGCGCGGCGCCATTCCGTTCCCCATCCCCAAGGATGGCAACGAAGCGCTGATGAACAACATGCTGCCCACCCGCGCTTACAACGAAGACAAGATGGCCGACATTGCCAACGTGCTGTCTGACGGCAGCATCTCTTGGGGCCGCCAGCACAACCGCAACCTTGACTACGGCAACGTGCCCGACCAAGTGGGCAAGCCACTCGAAGGAAAAATGGCCAACAGCATGACCCATGCGCTGTTGCCAGAGCGCGAAAAGGGCAGCGTGAGCGTGACGTCCGAGCCAGTTAACTTTGGTACCGACAAGCGCCTGACTTGGGCCTACGACCCCGGCACCCGCCGCGTGCGCCAAGCGCCTGAATACGGTTTTGACCAGCCCCTGCCCGGCACCGGCGGCAAGATGACCATTGACTCGGACCGCCTGTTCAACGGCTCGCCCGAGCGCTACAACTGGAAGCTGCTGGGCAAGCGCGAGATGTACATCCCCGCCAACGGCTACAAGCTGCACGGCAAAGACGTCAAATACGCCGACTTGGTCAAGCCCGGTGTGCCCAACCCCGACTACATCCGCTGGGAGCTGCGCCGCGTTTGGGCGGTCGAAGGCACGTTGAAAGACAGCTACCGCCACCTGTACGCCAAGCGCGTGCTGTTCTTGGACGAAGACAACGGCATGGCCGTGATGTCTGACCTGTACGACGCGCGTGGTTCGCTGTGGCAGTACGCCTACATCAACTACTACTACGGCTTTGACACCAACGCATGGCAGGCTGGCAACGCCTTCTTCTTCGACCTGAACTCGGGCGGCTACGTGGCCTACAACCTGTTCCAAGAGCGCCCCACCGGCCCAATCTTGAACAAGGGCGACTTGAAGCCTTCCATGTTCACCCCTGAAGCTGCCCGCAACGCCGGTAACTGATTCCCCTTTGCTGACACACAGGCAACCCAAGAGACTTACCCATGAAAAAAGCAATATCAGTTCTGAGCAAGGCAGTGAAGGCCTCTCCCATTGCCTTGGCCGCAGCGCTGCTGTGCGGCGCTGGCGCAGGCGTAGCCCATGCGGGCGAAACCATCGAGTTTGGCGACGGCTACAAGCTGGACTGGCGCGTTAACGCCAACTACACGCTGGGCCAGCGCATGAAGAGCGCCGATCCGCTGCTGGCGGGCAACGCCGCTGGCAACGACGGTAACAACAACTTTGCCAAAAATTCGTTCACTACCAACCGCTTGTCGCTGTTGTTTGAGAGCAAGTTGAGCAAAGGCAACAGCGGCTTGGTGGTGTCGGGCAGCACGTTCTATGACGACGTCTACCACAACACCAACGACAACCCCGGCCGCTTGATCAGCAAGCCCGGCCCGGCCAATCGCTTCACCGCCGAGGCCAAGCGCTTTCACGGTGGCTACAGCCGCTTCTTGGACGCTTACGCCTACACCTCATTTGACTTTGGTGCTTCCAGCCGCGCTACGGTGCGTGTTGGCCGCCAAGTGGTCAACTGGGGGGAAGCGACTTACTTTGGCAACATCTCGCAGGCGCAAGGCCCGTTTGATGGCACCAAGAGCGGCGTGCCGGGTACCGAAATCAAGGACTCAGTGCTGCCAGAAGACCAAATTGCCGTCTCGCTGGAGCTGACACCGCGTTTTACCCTGCTCGGTCAAGTGCAGTACGGCTTTCACGAAACCATTGTCCAAGCGCCCGGCTCGTTCATGAGCACCTCTGACGGTGTCGGCCCCGGCGGTAGCTGCTTGGGCGTGTACGCCAACAACAGCTGCATGGGCTTGTCGCGCGGTGCGGACATCAAACCCAGCAAAACCGGCCAGTGGGGTATTGGTAGCCGCTACCGCCTCACCGATGAGACCGAAGCGGGTCTGTACTACCTGAACTACAACGACCGCAACCCCTCGGTCGTGCCCGGACGCGGCACCTACCAAGTGCGCTACTTTGACGATGTGAAGATGCTGGCTACCACGGTGAGCACCACATTTGGCAGCACCTCGGCTTACCTCGAAGCTTCCTACCGCAAAGGCGCGCCGTTGATCAATGGCATGGGCACCCCGGTGCGCGCCAACGTCACGCAAGTCAACATCGGCAACCTGACCAACTTGGGGCGCACGCCGATTGCTGACTCGATGACCTTGATCGGTGAAATTGCCGGTACCAAGTACAGCGGCTACGAAGGCAGCAAGCGCGCCCTGTCCTTCAAAACCGACTCGGGCGTGGCGATTTCTGGCACCTTGGTGCTGGGCTACCCCGGCATTTTTGAGGGCTGGGACCTGACGGTGCCTATCAGCTACTCGCAGCAAATTGTTGGGCGCACCTTGGTGGGCACCTCGCTCAACGGCGAGGGCGATAAGCGCTACAGCTTGGGCGCCACCTTTGTGCGCCGTGGCAACACCTCGGTCAACGTGACCTACTTGGGTTACTTGGGCAGCGCCTCTTTGGATGCGACTCGCAACCGCTTGGTGACCGACCGCGACCAGTTGTCGCTGAACCTGAAGCACTCGTTCTAAAAAACCTGAGCTAGTTGTTCTATTGATTCGATGGTGTTGAGAGGGCTTGGGGCAACCCAAGCCCTTTTTTCGTTGGCCAATACGATGACTTATTTTTGTGCTGGCACTGGCCGGCGCGGTGTAGCACCGTGGCCGCCGTCAAGGTAGATATGCTGGCCGGTGACCCAAGCGCCCTGCGCACTGCACAAAAAAGTCACCATATTGGCCACGTCTTCGCCCGTACCCGCACGCCCTAGTGGGATGAAGGTGGCAACCATGTCGTTCCAGATTGGCCCGCGTGGCACGTCGTCCAAGCGGCTGGTGTCGATGATGCCGGGAGCCACCACATTGACGCGGATATTCTTCGGCCCGAGCTCGCCAGCCATGACAGTGCTCAGGCCGTTGATAGCGATTTTGCTGGTGGCATAGGCTGCGCTGTCGGGTGCCAACAGGCGCGCTGCCAGTGATGAAATGTTGACAATCGCCCCGCCCTCGCCCTGCGCGCTCATCTGCTGGGCAAAAGCGCGCGACATATAAAAAGTGCCGTTCAGGTTGGTGTTGATGATCCGCTGCCAAGTCTCAATCGCCAGCTCGGTGACCGGCACGCGGTCGCCGCCGCGCGACGCGCCGGCGTTGTTCACCAAAAAATCCACGCGGCCAAACTCGGCGATCACCTGCGCCACCAAGGCATCAACCGCATCTGGGTCGGCCACGCTGGTAACCACCGGCAAGGCGCGCCGACCCAGCGCGCGGATTTCGTCGGCCACCGATTCGATGTCGCGCCAGCCAGCGGCTTGCTCGTCGGCCGGCCACGTCTCGGGCGCGCGCCCGGTGCCGGTCAGCACCACGTCGCAGCCAGCCTGCGCCAGCGCCAAAGCAATCGGCCGGCCGATGCTGCGCATCCTGCCTGCGCCGCTGACCACGGCCACTTTGCCGTCAAACCCTGTCAATGTGAAAGCCATGCTGTCTCCTTGTCTCGCTCGATGGAGCGGTGGTTGTCGTGGGGCACCATCTTCAGGGGCCAGCGCGGCGGTGCCATCGTCCGCTCAGACCATGCACGCCGGCAAATACTCCCAAAACAATAGCTGCTAGCGCACGTATCTAAAGGGCTAGAGGCCGTTTTCATCTAAAAACACCGCCCCTCCATCGTCTGAGCGGACGATGACCCCTGCGCCGGGGTGCCAAAAAATGGCAAGCATCGCTGCGGCGGCGCCGTTGTACGCCCCAGCGCCACCTCTGAGGATTGCTCCATGCCCCCTATCGCCTGCTGCTGGCGCAGCCACGACGCACCGCTGCACCAGCGCCCGACAGGCCGACTATGAGCAGCGCGCCCCCTGAAACCGCGCCACAAGCCGCCGCGCACAGCCGCTACATCCTGACGCTGCTGACGGTGATGTCAGCGCTAGCGTTTATGGACCGGCAAATTTTGTCGGTGCTGATTGAACCGGTAAAGCTCGAATTTGGCCTGTCGGACTTGCAAATTGGCTTGATCACTGGGCTGGGCTTTGCCATCACCTTTGGCCTGCTGGGCGTACCGCTGGGGCGCTTGGCCGATCGGTGCGAGCGGCGCAGTTTGATTGCGTGGTGCCGGGGGCTGGGCGGACTGCTGGCGGCGCTGGGGGCGGCATCGGTAGGGTTTTGGTCGCTGATGTTCACCCGCTCGGGCGCAGCGCTGAGCGATGCCGGCAGCACGCCGGGTTCGATGTCGATGTTGGCCGATTTGTATCCACCCGCGCAGCGCTCGCGTGCCATGAGCGTGTTTGGCACCGGCGGCAGCATTGGCGCGCTGCTGGCGCTGCTGCTGGGCTCGTGGCTGGCCGAGAACTACGGTTGGCGCGTCACGGTGGTGGTGGCCGGCGCTGGCTCGCTGCTGATGGCGCTGGTGCTGGTGCTGACGGTGCGCGAGCCGCTGCGCCAAGCCACTGCGGCGCACGCCTCACCTGCTGCCGGCGTGCGCCAGCCCGGCGCCGTCGCCGCGATTTGGGCCGAGCCGGTGACGCGCTGGCTGGTGATTGGCGTGGCGTTTACGCTGCTGGCGGCGTACTCGTTTGGCGCGTGGAACATTGCGCTGATGGTGCGCCACCACGGCCTGTCGCTGCAGCAGGCGGGCTGGATTTCGGGCGCCTCGGCCATCAGCTCGATTACCGGCAGTTTGGTCTCGGGCGCGCTGACCGATCGGATGGTGCGCCGCAATTTACGCTGGCAAATGGGCGTGCCGCTGGTCGGGCTGGTGCTGTCGCTGCTGAGCGGCGTGGCCTATCTGCTGTTGCCCGCGGGCACGCTGCCGATTGCAACGGTGCTGATGGTGTTGTTTGCGTTTTTTCTGCCGTGGTGGGCCGCGCCCAGCTACGCGGCTATCAGCATCGTCACGCCCAGCCAGCGCCGCGCCACCGCCAATTCGATGGTGCTGCTGGCTGGGGCTATCGTCGGCAATGGCCTCGGGCCCATCTTGACCGGCTGGCTGAGCGATGTGCTCAACGCCAGCTTGGGCGGCGACGGTTTGCGCTACGCCATGCTGGGCATGGTCAGCATGATTTTGGTCGGGATTTTTGCGTTTTTCCGCGCCATGCGGGCGTATCCGCAGGCGTATCGCAACGCCCATTCAAGCAGTAATGCTTTACAGCCACCACGTGGTTGACTACGCTGCACAGGGCGTACTGCAACGCTTATCCCACCCTGAGAAAGGCATCTTCAATGACTTCTGCTGCCACCACCACCCAGCCGCGCTGGAAAATGATTTATCTGGCCAAGCGCAACCCTGCACTGGCCGCCGACGACTTTGCCCAAGCGTGGCGCGAACATGCTGCACTGGGTAAGCAATGCACCAACGTGCGCGACAAAGTGCTGGGGGTGCAGCAATGCACCCGCCTGCGCAGTGATGGCGCAGAAGACGCCAAGCTGCACGGTGCCAGCACGGACTACGACGGCGTCAATTTGCTGCAACTGCGCGATTTGGACGTGGCCACCGACATTTGGAATGACCCCGAGACGCTGGCCATCATGCGACCCGATGAGCCGCGCGTGTTCTCAACCTATGTGCGCGATTTCACGCTGGTGTGCAGCGAACAGGTGCTGCGCGACGCGCCGGCCTGCCCCGTAGCGGTGTTTGGCTTTTTGCGCCGCAACCCCAGCGTCAGCAAAAATGCTTTTGACGCGGCTTGGAACGATGGCCCCAAAGAGGCTTGGCTTAGCGCAGCAGCACTAGATAAAGCCCGGCGCGTGGTACACAACCACGTGGTGCAAACGCCGCCCGAGGGCTACGAGTTCGACGGCATTGCCGAGTGGTGGTTTGACAGCGCTGACGCCGCCCGCGCCGCCTTTGCCGACAGCCGCAGCGCAGCGCCAACCACCGCTGGCGCAGTAGACATGCGCAGCAAGGTGCGCGATCTGCGCTGCCAATTGCCCGCGCCGTACAGCGTGTTGGTGGACTTGAAGCAGTCGGTGTTTATGTTCACGCAAGTGACACACCAGCG
>JAGNSH010000118.1 GCA_017988165.1 Giesbergeria sp.
GCGAGCACGCGCCGTGGGCGCTGGACCAATACGGCTTTCGCTGCGTGATTGCGCCCAGCTTTGCCGACATCTTCTTCAACAACTGCTTCAAAAATGGCCTGCTGCCCATAGCTCTGCCCGAAGCCACGGTGGCGCAGTTGTTTGACGAAGTGCTGGCCTTTCCCGGCTACCAGCTGACCATCGACCTAGAGCGCCAAGTCATCGTGCGTCCGCAGGGCGAAGAAATTCCGTTCGAGGTGCAAGCCTTTCGCAAATACTGCCTGCAAGGCGGCTTTGACGACATCGGCCTGACGCTGCGCCAAAAAGACAAAATCGCCGCCTTTGAAGCCCAGCGCCTCGCCAGCAAACCGTGGCTGGCGCACAGCATGGTGTGCTAAATTAACAGTCAAATCAGCCTCTAGCCCTTTAAACACGGGCGCTAGTAGCTATCAAAATAAGAGTTTTAAATATGAAAATCGCAGTTCTGCCGGGTGACGGCATTGGCACCGAAATTGTGGCTGAAGCCATCAAGGTGCTTGGTGCCTTGGACTTGAATTTGGAAATGGAAAGCGCCTTGGTCGGCGGCGTGGCCTACGCCGCGCACGGCCACCCGCTGCCCGAGTCCACACTGAAGCTGGCGCAAGAAGCCGACGCCATCTTGTTTGGTGCCGTGGGCGACTGGCAGTACGACAAGCTGGAACGCTCGCTGCGCCCCGAGCAAGCGATTTTGGGCCTGCGCAAACACCTGGGGTTGTTTGCCAACTTTCGCCCAGCCATTTGCTACAAAGAACTGGTCGATGCCTCCAGCCTCAAGCCCGAAATCATCGCCGGGCTGGACATCCTCATCATCCGCGAGCTGACGGGCGACATCTACTTTGGCCAGCCGCGCGGGCGCCGCATTGCCACCGACGGGCACTTTCCCGGTGCCGAAGAAGCCTTTGACACCATGCGCTACAGCCGCCCAGAGATTGAGCGCATCGCCCACGTCGCCTTTCAAGCGGCACAAAAACGCAGCAAGCGCGTCACCAGCGTCGATAAAGCCAACGTGCTGGAAACCTTCCAGTTCTGGCACGACGTGATGATTGAGGTCGGCCAGCAGTACCCGGATGTGGCGCTGGACCATATGTACGTCGACAACGCCGCCATGCAGCTGGTCAAAGCGCCGAAAAAGTTTGACGTCATCGTCACCGGCAATATGTTTGGCGACATCCTGAGCGACGAAGCCTCGATGCTGACCGGCTCGATTGGTATGTTGCCGTCCGCCAGCCTGAACAGCAAAAACCAAGGCCTGTACGAACCCAGCCACGGCAGCGCACCCGACATTGCCGGCCAAAACATCGCCAACCCGCTGGCCACCATCTTGAGCGCCGCCATGATGCTGCGCTTTAGCCTGAACCAAGAGGCCGCCGCCCAGCGCATCGAAGACGCCGTGCAAGCCGTGCTGGCCCAAGGCCTGCGCACGCCCGACATTTACAGCGCCGGCACCACCAAAGTCAGTACCGTAGAAATGGGCGATGCGGTGGTGAAGGCGCTGGCCGCCTAAGCCCAGCGATCATGGGTGCCACGTTATGGGTGCCACATACAGTTTTTTCACTTTAAAAGAGGCCTAAAAATGAGCAAGTTAGTAGGTTTGGTTGGCTGGCGCGGCATGGTCGGCTCGGTGTTGATGGATCGCATGGCCGAAGAAAAAGACTTCGACCTGATCGAGCCCTTGTTCTTCTCCACCTCCAACGCTGGCGGCACAGCCCCGGCCATGGCCAAGAACGAAACCACGCTGCAAGACGCGTTCAACATCGACGCCTTAAAGCGCTGCGACATCATCCTCACAGCCCAAGGGGGCGATTACACGGCGGAAGTGTTTCCCAAGCTGCGCGCCGCGGGCTGGAACGGTCACTGGATTGACGCCGCCTCCACGCTGCGCATGAACAGCGACGCCGTCATCGTGCTCGACCCGGTCAATATGCCGGTCATCCAAGACGCACTGGCCAAGGGCGGCAAAAACTGGGTCGGCGGCAACTGCACGGTGAGCTGCATGTTGATTGGCGTCGGCGCACTCTACAAGGCCGGTTTGGTCGAGTGGATGAGCACGCAAACCTACCAAGCCGCCAGCGGCGGCGGCGCGCAACATATGCGCGAGCTGCTGACGCAGTACGGCACGCTGAACGCCGAAGTGCGCGCACTGCTGGACGACCCAAAAAGCGCCATTTTAGAAATCGACCGCAAGGTGATTGCCAAGCAGCGCAGCCTGAGTAGCGCCGAAACCGCCAACTTTGGCGTACCACTGGGCGGCTCGCTGATCCCGTGGATCGACAAAGACTTGGGCGACGGCCAGTCCAAAGAAGAATGGAAAGGCATGGCCGAGACCAACAAAATCTTGGGCCAGGGCGAAGGCTTTGGCACGGCAGCGGTGCCGGTGGATGGCTTTTGCGTGCGCGTGGGCGCCATGCGTTGCCACAGCCAAGCGCTGACCTTCAAGCTGAAAAAAGACGTGCCACTGGCCGACATCGAGGCCATGATTGCCGCCGACAACCAGTGGGTCAAAGTGGTGCCCAACACGCGCGAAGCCACCATCCACGACCTGACGCCCGTGGCCGTCACCGGCACCATGACTATTCCGGTCGGGCGTATCCGCAAACTGGCCATGGGGCCCGAGTACGTCGGCGCCTTCACCGTGGGCGACCAGTTGCTGTGGGGCGCTGCCGAGCCGCTGCGCCGGATGCTGCGCATTTTGCTGGCCGCTTAAGCCGCCGCTCAAATCGCCTGCGCGCGCAGTCCTGCAAGGGGCTGCGCGCGTTGCGCATGGCAGGTCTGTTGCCTGGCAACACCTAGTTACCGCTCGTTGTCGTTGGACAACACCTATGGCGCCCAATCGGGCGCTTGCATGGGTCGCCAAAGCACAGGCAGAGCGTTAGCTTGTCACCCTAAAACATTACTGCTATGGTGCTTTTTACCTATTTTCTCCAGCCGGGGCAGCGCAGGCACAGACCATGAAAAACAAGAACAGGCTACTTTCCCGAGCTTTCAATCCTTCTCCATTAATGGCATCCATGCACCGTTGGAAATATTCTGCGCTAGCAACCGCTGCGGCCCTGTCGGTTGGTTTGTACGCCCCCAACGCCGCAGCGCTGGCCTTGGGGCCCATTACGGTGCAATCGGCCTTGGGCGAGCCACTGCGCGCCGAGATCGATCTGCCGCAAATTACGGCTGCTGAGGCCGATTCGCTGCAAGCGAGCACCGCAGCGGCCGATATCTTTCGCGCCCAAGGCATGGAATACACCGCCATCGCCAACCAAGTGCAGATGAAGCTGCACCGCCGCCCCGATGGCCGCAGCGTGTTGCGCCTGAGCGGCAGCAGCCCGGTCAACGACCCGTTTGTCGACTTGGTGGTCGATGCGCGCTGGGGCTCTGGCCACATCACGCGCAGCTACACCATGCTGTTTGACCCGCCCTCACTGCGCCGCACCCCGGCCACGGTGACGGCGTCGGCCCAAACCTCGGCACCTGCGTCCAGCGCCGCGCCCGCAGCGCGTGCGCCAGCGGCAACAGCGCCCGCAGCGGCGGCGCCCTCCGGCGCTGCATCCAGCATTTCGGCAGAAACACGCGCTGCTGCCCGTGCCCAAGTCCGCGCCGAAGCCGCCCAGCCCAGCCCGGCCACACCGCGCGCAACGCCACCGACACCGACACCAGCACCAACACCAGCACCGAAAGCGGCCCCACGCCCCGCGCCCGATCCGGTGCAGCGCCCCCCGGCCACCCAGCCAAGCAGCCAACCGGCGCCGGCAGCGGACAGCGTCACCGTCAAACCGGGCGACACGGCAGGGCGCCTGGCCAATACCCACCGCTTGGGCGGTGTTTCGCTCGACCAAATGCTGGTTGCCATGATGCGCGGCAACCCCGACGCCTTCATCCAAGGCAACGTCCACCGCATCAAGGCCGGCGCTGTCTTGCAACTGCCCAACACCGACGAGGCGCAAACCACGTCCAGTACTGAAGCGCGCCAAATCATCGCGCTGCAAAGCCGCGACTTCAACGAATTTCGCCGCAAACTGGCTGGCGCCGCACCGGTCACGCAACAAGCCGCCGCCGAGCGCTCGGCCACCGGCACGGTGCAAACCCGCACCGACGACAAACGCACTGGCAACGCCACGCCCGACAAACTCACCCTGTCCAAGGGCGCGCTACAAGGCAAAAAGTCGACCGAAGAACAACTGGCCCAGCGCAAACAAGCCAACGAGGCCGCAGCCCGCGCGCAAGAGTTGGCCAAAAACATTGACGAGCTGAACAAACTCAGCGCTGCCTCGGCCCCGGCAGGCAAGGCAGCGGCAGGTACGGCTGCGCTAGCCAGCGCAGGCAGCACCGCAGCCCCGAGCATCACCGTGCCCGTCGCGGCGCCAGTCACCGTCTCGCCGCCTGCGGCCAGTGCAGCGCCAGCGCCCAGCGCACCAACTGCGCCAGCCGCGCCAGCCGCGCCGGTCAGCCCCACTCCCGCTGCAACCACCGCCGAGCCAGAAAAGCCCGCCACCCCCGAAGCCGAGACAGCCACTGACAGCACCCAGGCGCCAACAGCGCCAAGCGCCGAAGCTGCCGAAGCCGACGCCCCCGCCAAGCCGGCTACAGAAGAACCGGCCGTAGTCGCCGTCGCCCCACCGCCGCCCAAGCCAGCACCGGTAGCTGCGCCCGAGCCGGCACCCGAGCCAAGCTTTATCGACACGCTGATGGAAGATCCGGCGCTGCCGTTGGCCGGCATTGGCCTGTTGGCCTTGCTGCTGGGCTACGGCGGCTACCGCGTCATGCAACAGCGCCGGCGCAACCAATCGTCGCTGGACAGCTCCTTTCTTGACAGCCGCGCCCAGCCAGACTCCTTCTTTGGCGGCAGTGGCGGCCAGCGCGTCGACACCGCCGGCAACGACACCACCACCGGCGGCTCATCGCTGGCCTTCACCTCCAGCCAGCTCGATGCCGGCGGCGACGTCGATCCAGTGGCTGAAGCCGATGTCTACTTGGCTTATGGCCGTGACTTGCAGGCCGAAGAAATCCTGAAAGAAGCCCTGCGCCACAACCCTGAGCGGCTCTCGGTTTACGTCAAGCTGGCAGAAATTTATGCCAAGCGCCAAGACCGCAAAGCCCTCGAAGCCATCGCCCAAGACGTGCAGCAACGCACACAAGGCAGCGGCCCCGACTGGGCGCGCGTAGCCGACTTGGGCCGCGAGCTCGATCCAGCCAATGCGCTGTACCAAACCGGCGGCATAGCGGCAGGCGCCACCAACGCCGCAGCCGCCACAGCAGCGGCTGCAGCCGCCAGCGCAGCGGCCGACATCGAACTGGTGAGCGCGCTGGCAGCACAAGCCAGCTTGGATGATGACGACGACCTAGATCTCGATCTGGATATGCTGGACGACGCCATCAAACCCGTGCCTGCGGCAGCGCCCATCAGCTTTGCCGAAGCCGCCCAAGCCGCCACCGCCGCCGCCGCACTAGAAGACGATCCGCTGTTTGGCAGCGCAGCAACCAACCCAGCGCCAGCCAATATCGACAGCGATATCGACTTGGACCTGCCAGCACTGGACTTTGGCAACGAGCCCAAAGAGCCGACTTGGAACGCCCCTGCGGCACCAGCACCAACACCGGCGCCAGCCGCCGCACCGACACTGGCGCCGCTGCCAGAGCCCGAATTGAGCCTGCCCAACCTCGATTTTTCGATGGATATGCCCGATCTCGACCTGCCCGGTCTCGACCTGCCCGACATCAGCGCGGCGGCGGCAGCAACGCCAGCGCCAGTCGAAGAAGCCTTCACCCTGCCCGACTCCGGCATGATGGAATTTAGCTTGGACGACTTGTCGCTGGACTTGGACACGGCAGAGCCTGCCGGCGCTGAACTGCCAGACACCAACGCCGCACCGCCAGCGCCACTGTCGGACGACCCGCTGGCCACCAAGCTGGCACTGGCGCAAGAGTTCAACACCATTGGCGACAGCGACGGCGCGCGCACGCTGATTGAAGAAGTCATTGCCGAGTCGTCTGGAGAACTCAAAGCACGCGCTCAGCGCTTGCTGTCTGAGCTGGACTAAGCTTCGCCCCGCCCGCCTGCTTTGCAGACTATGACGGCGCCTCACAGGCGCCGTCGTGCTTTTTACCCGGCCTCTTTGCTTCCTATGACACACCGAATCGCCTTAGGCGTCAGCTACAACGGCAGCACTTACCACGGCTGGCAAAGTCAGTTGTGCGGCAACACCGTACAAGACCAGCTGGAAGCGGCGCTGACACAATTTGCCACCCAACCCATCAGCACCCTGTGCGCGGGCCGCACCGATTCGGGCGTCCACGGCCTGATGCAGGTGGTGCATTTCGACACCGCCATCGAGCGCACACCAGCCTCGTGGGTGCGCGGCACCAACGCCTTTTTGCCCAGCCCGATTGCCGTGCAGTGGGCGCAAGCCGTGCCGCACGAGTTCCACGCCCGCGCCAGTGCCACGGCGCGGCGTTATGCCTATGTGGTGC
>JAGNSH010000024.1 GCA_017988165.1 Giesbergeria sp.
TGAAAAAATCATCCAAGCTGCCGGTAATTACGACGTCCACGTCCAAGAACAAGGCGGTGCCGCGCAGACCGTACAGGTCGGCGCTGAAGCTGGCCAGCTTGTTCCAGCCGCGCTCGGGAATGCCGGCGGGCAAATCCAGTGGCGGAATGGGCAGGCACTGCACCTCGCTGCGAATGCCGCTGCTGTCGTCGGTGAGACAAACCAAGTTGAAGTCGCCGCTCAGGTGGCGACGCACCATGGCGTAGAGGCGGTTGACGTACTCGGGGCCGTATTTGCGGCCCCATTTCATGCAGATCACGTGGCGCTGTGGCGCCGCGATAGCTGTTGCGCCCATAGCCTTATTGGGCCCGTTTTTTGACGGAAATTTGCTTGGGCTTGGCGCGCTTGATTTGGCCGCCCGCGGTTAGGCGCTGGTTGCCCAGCACGCGCAGGGTTTTGATTTCAGGGCGCTGGCCACCGCGCTTGCTGTACTTCATCACCTTGACGTCTTTGGGGCCGGCCATGCGGTCTTCGTTGACGGTGCGCTCTTTTTCCGGCTGTGGGCGCCACAGCACCAGCAGTTTGCCGATGTGTTGGATGGGCGCAGCGCTTAAGTCTGCGGCCAGTTCTTGGTACATCAGCTCGCGGGCTGCGCGGTCGTCGTTAAAGACGCGCACCTTGATCAGGCCGTGGGCGTTGAGTGCGGCGTCAATTTCTTTGCGCACGTTGGGCGTGATGCCGTCGCCTCCCACCATGACGACTGGGTCAAGGTGGTGGGCTTGGGCGCGTTGTTCCCGGCGCTCGGCCGGAGTCAGTTCAATTTGGGGCATGGGCCGTATTATCGAGGCAGGAAGAAAGAAATATGAAAGTCAAAACCCAAAGCAAGAAGGTCAACAAGGCCTGGCTCAATGACCATGTCAACGATACCTATGTCAAATTGGCTGCCAAAGAGGGGTTTCGCGCCCGCGCAGCCTACAAACTCAAAGAAATAGACGAGCAGTTTGGCCTGATCAGTCCCGGCCAGTTGGTCGTCGATTTGGGCTGCACCCCCGGCGCTTGGAGCCAATACCTGCGCCGCAAAATGTCGCCCGGCGGTGCTGCTGCCGGCGCATTGAACGGCTGCATCATCGGTGTAGACCTGCTGCCGATGGAGCCCGTCGAAGGCGTGCTGTTCTTGCAGGGCGATTTTCGCGAGGCCGAGGTGCTGGCCAAGCTAGAGTTGGCGATGCAAGGGCGCCGAGCAGACTGCGTCGTCTCCGATATGGCTCCTAATTTGTCCGGCAATGGCGCCACTGATGCCGCGCGCATTGAAAATCTGGTTGAATTGGCGGTTGATTTTGCCTGCCACCATATGAAGCCCGAAGGCGCTTTGGTGGTCAAACTGTTCCACGGTGGCGCTTATACGCCGCTGGTGCAGCTATTTAAAAATACCTTCCGCGTGGTCAAAGCGGTCAAGCCCAAAGCCTCGCGCGATAAATCGTCAGAGACCTTTTTGGTGGGCATCGGACTCAAGGCCGCAGGTTAAAAGCGGCTTTACCGCCACAAAGCGCCGCCGTCGGTGTCAAAGTCCGTGTGCAGCCTATGGCTGCCCGGGGACTTTGCTAAATCCGTTAGCTTGAAAAGTCTAAAATCAGTCGTATATAAGTCATGCCTTTTTTTGCTTTTGTCTCTGGAGTCCCGCTTGAATAATCAGTGGTTTTCAAAAATAGCCGTGTGGCTGGTCATCGCCATGGTGCTGTTCACCGTGTTCAAACAATTTGACACGCGCACCGGTGGGCCTGCCAGCCATGTGGGTTACTCTGAGTTTTTGGATGATGTGCGCAGCAGCCGCATCAAAAGCGCCGTTATCCAAGAAGGCCCGGGGGGCAGCGAGATTTTGGCCCTCACCAATGACGACCGCCGCATCCGCGTCACCGCCACTTATTTAGACCGTGGCTTGGTCGGCGATCTGATCAACAACAACGTCAAATTCGATGTCAAACCGCGCGAAGAAGGTTCGCTGTTGATGACGCTGTTGGTCAGCTGGGGCCCGATGCTGCTGTTGATTGGCGTCTGGGTTTACTTCATGCGCCAAATGCAGGGCGGCGGCAAAGGCGGTGCCTTCAGCTTTGGCAAAAGCAAGGCGCGCATGATGGACGAGAACAACAACACCGTCACTTTTGCTGATGTCGCCGGCTGCGATGAGGCCAAAGAAGAAGTCCGCGAAGTGGTCGACTTCTTGAAAGACCCGACAAAATTCCAAAAGCTCGGTGGCCGCATTCCGCGTGGCTTGCTGCTGGTGGGCCCGCCCGGTACCGGTAAAACGCTGCTGGCCAAGTCGATTGCTGGCGAAGCCAAGGTGCCGTTCTTTTCTATCTCGGGCTCTGACTTTGTCGAAATGTTTGTCGGCGTGGGCGCTGCCCGCGTGCGCGATATGTTCGAGAACGCCAAAAAGAACGCGCCTTGCATCATTTTTATTGACGAAATCGACGCCGTCGGTCGCCAGCGCGGCGCCGGTGTCGGTGGTGGCAATGATGAACGTGAGCAAACGCTCAACCAAATGCTGGTCGAGATGGACGGTTTTGAAACCAACCTCGGCGTGATTGTGGTGGCGGCCACCAACCGCCCCGACATCTTGGACGCCGCTTTGCTGCGCCCGGGCCGCTTTGACCGTCAGGTCTACGTCACGCTGCCCGACATCCGTGGTCGCGAGCAAATTTTGGGCGTGCATATGCGCAAAATTCCGGTCAACCAAGACGTCAACCCCGGCGTGATTGCCCGTGGCACGCCCGGTATGTCGGGTGCCGATTTGGCCAACTTGTGCAACGAAGCGGCGTTGATGGCGGCGCGGCGCAACGCGCGCACCGTCGAAATGCAAGACTTTGAAAAGGCCAAAGACAAAATCTTGATGGGCCCAGAGCGCAAAAGCATGGTCATGCCCGAGGAAGAGCGGCGCAACACCGCTTACCACGAGTCGGGCCACGCGCTGATTGGCAAGCTGTTGCCCAAGTGCGACCCCGTCCACAAAGTCACCATCATCCCGCGTGGTCGTGCGCTGGGCGTGACCATGAGCCTGCCCTCGCAAGACCGCTACAGCTACGACAAAGAGTTCATGCTGAACCAAATCAGCATGCTGTTTGGCGGCCGCATTGCCGAAGAAGTCTTCATGCACCAAATGACGACTGGCGCCAGCAACGACTTTGAGCGCGCCACCTCGATCGCCCGCGACATGGTGACGCGCTACGGCATGACCGACGCGCTGGGCCCGATGGTCTATGCCGAGAACGAGGGCGAAGTGTTCTTGGGCCGCTCAGTCACCAAGACTACCACCATGAGCGAGTCGACCATGCAAAAAGTGGACGACGAGGTGCGCAAAATCATCGACACGCAGTACGCCGAAGCGCGCAAGCTGATTGAAGAAAACAGCGACAAAATGCACGCCATGGCCAAAGCGCTGCTGGAGTGGGAGACCATCGACTCCGACCAGCTCGATGACATCATGGCCGGCAAAGACCCGCGTCCGCCCAAAGACTGGACACCGCGCACGCCGCCACCCGGTGGCGACAGCCCCAGCGGTGGCACGCCCGCAGTAGGCGCAGCGCCCCCGGTGGCACCACCCGCCGCCGAGCCACCGCCCGAGCCGGCAGTGACGGGCATCTGATGGTCTAGATAACGGGGCTTCGGCCCCGTTGTTATTTCTGGCGATTTTTCGCCGCCACTCATAGGCTTTCTCCATGCTTTGGCACACCAGCCGCTATGTGCTTGACCTGCAACGTCCCCACGTCATGGGCATCGTCAACGCCACGCCCGATTCGTTTTCAGATGGCGGTAGCCACTTTTCCAGCGCTGCCGCGCTGCGCCACTGCGAGCAGTTGCTGCAAGAAGGCGCTGACATCCTCGACATCGGCGGCGAATCCACCCGCCCCGGCAGTGCGCGCGTGCCGCTGCAAGAAGAGTTGGCACGGGTGCTGCCCATCGTGCGCGGCGCAGTGCGCCTAGGCGCGCCGGTGTCGGTCGACACCTATAAACCCGAGGTGATGCAGGCCGCGCTGGACGCCGGTGCTGACATCGTCAACGACGTCTGGGCTCTGCGCCAGCCGGGCGCGGCGCAGGTGGTGGCACAGCACCCGCGCTGCGGCGTTTGCCTGATGCATATGCACGGCGATCCGCAGACCATGCAAACCACACCGATAGCCGGTGATGCCGTGCCACAAGTGCTCTCTTTTTTAGAGCTACAAGCGCAGGCACTGTATGGGCTAGGGGTCGAAAAGACTCGAATAGTGCTCGATCCGGGCATTGGCTTTGGCAAAACGGTGGCGCAAAACTTTGCCCTGCTGGCACGCCAGCGCGAGCTGCTGGCGCTGGGCTACCCACTGCTGGCCGGCTGGTCGCGCAAATCGTCGCTGGGCGCGGTGACTGGGCTGGCGGTGGGTGAGCGCCTGTTGCCCAGCGTGGCCGCTGCCGTGCTGGCCGCCGAGCGCGGTGCGCGCGTGCTGCGGGTACACGACGTGCGTGCCACGGTGCAAGCGCTGGTGGTGTGGCAGGCCATGGCTGATGCCGACGCAGATGCTGATGCAGATACCAATGCCAATGCCAATGCTGCGGATAAACTAGAAAATCCATAGCAACCCCGCCCCCACATTCCCATGACCCGTAAATATTTTGGTACCGATGGCATCCGTGGCACCGTCGGTCAGGCACCGATAACGCCTGACTTTGTGCTGCGCCTGGCCCATGCCGTGGGCCGCGTGCTCAAGCAAACCGAAGAGCGCCCGCTGGTGCTGATCGGCAAGGACACGCGCATTTCGGGCTATATGCTGGAGAGCGCGTTGGAGTCGGGCTTTAACTCCGCCGGCGTGGATGTGCTGCTGCTGGGGCCGCTGCCGACACCGGGCGTGGCGTATTTGACCCGTGCGCAGCGCGCCAGCTTGGGCGTGGTCATCAGCGCCAGCCACAACCCGTATCCCGACAACGGCATCAAATTCTTCAGCGCCCAAGGCAGCAAACTGCCCGATGCCTGGGAGCTGGCCGTCGAGGCTGCTGTGGACGAGCCGCCGATTTGGGCCGACTCGGCCTCGCTGGGTAAAACCCGGCGTTTGGACGACGCGGCGGGGCGCTATATCGAGTTTTGCAAAAGCACCTTTGACAACGACTTGACGCTCAAGGGCGTGAAAATTGTCGTCGATGCCGCCCACGGCGCGGCCTACCACATTGCGCCCAAAGTGTTCCACGAGCTGGGCGCCGAAGTCATCGCCATTGGCTGCACGCCCGACGGCACCAACATCAACCACGAGGTGGGCGCCACGCACCCGCAGGCGCTGGTGACAGCGGTGCTGCAGCACCAAGCCGACTTTGGCATTGCCTTGGATGGCGACGCCGACCGCTTGCAGGTGGTCGATGGCGCCGGGCGGCTCTACAACGGCGACGAGCTGCTGTACCTGATGGCGCGCGAGCGCATGGCGCGCGACGAGCACGTGCCCGGCGTGGTCGGCACCTTGATGACCAACATGGCGGTCGAAGTGGCCTTGCAGGCACGCGGCGTCAAGTTTGTGCGCAGCAAAGTCGGTGACCGCTACGTGCTGGAAGAGCTGGCCCGCCAGCGCTGGACGCTGGGCGGCGAAGGCTCAGGCCACCTGCTGGTGCTGGACAAACACACCACCGGCGACGGCTTGGTCAGTGCCTTGCAGGTGCTGCAAACCTGTATTCGCCAACGCCAACCGCTGGCCGAGGCGCTGGCCGAGCTGGTGTTGTTTCCGCAAGTGCTGCTCAACGTGCGCTTGCAGCCCGGCCAAGACTGGACAAACAACGCCCTGCTGGCCGAAGAAACCGCACAAGTCGAGCGCGAACTCGGCTCCCATGGCCGCGTACTGGTGCGCGCCAGTGGCACCGAGCCGCTGCTGAGGGTGATGGTCGAGGCGCGTGACGCGGCCCAAGCGCAGGCCTGCGCCGAGCGTTTAGCCAGCGCTGCGCAGCGCGGCTAATTACTCATCTATTGATAGCTGCAAGCGCTTGCTCCATAAGGGCTAGAGGCTGATTTGACCTATATTTTGGTCTGACAGCCAGCCCCGCCCTTGGGTTTCAAGGCCCGTCAGGAAAACAGCGTTTCTGCGCTGGCTTGGCGGCCTAAGCGCTCTTGCATCTTCTCGGCAGACATTGGCCGGCCGCACAAATAGCCCTGCACATCGGCGCAGCCTTGCTCGTGCAGAAAGTCCATTTGTTCTTGGGTCTCTACACCCTCGGCAGTGGTGTGCAGGCCCAGCGCTTGCGCCATGCGGATGATGGCGCTGACGATGGCGCGGTCGTTGGCGTCCTCGCCCAAGTCGCGCACAAACGACTGATCGATTTTGAGTTTGTAAATCGGAAAGCGCTTGAGCTGGCTCAGCGACGAATAGCCGGTACCAAAATCATCCATCGCCAAGCGCACGCCGCAGGCATGGAGCTGATCCATAGTGAGGATGGCGGCGCGCGGGTCGTCCACCGCGACGCCTTCGGTCAGCTCTAGTTCCAGCGAGTCTGGTGGCAGGCCAATTTCGGTGAGTATTTGCGTGATCAACTCGGGCAACTGGGGCTGGCGAAACTGCACTGCCGACAGGTTGACGGCCACGGCCTCCAGCACCAAGCCTTGTGCGCGCCAGTCTTTGAGCTGCGTCAGCGCGGTGCGCAACACCCATTCACCAATCGGCAAAATTTGGCCGCAGTCTTCGGCAATCGGGATGAATTCAGCCGGCGAGATGTTGCCCAGCTCGGGATGGCTCCAGCGCAGCAAGGCTTCGACGCTGCGAATGGCGCCGCTGGCAATGCAAAACTGCGGCTGGTAGGCCAAGGAGAACTGGCCGCGCTCCAAGGCGCGGCGCAGCGCGTTTTCAAGCACCAAAGCGCGCAAGGATTGCGCCTGCATTTGCGGGGTAAAAAACCGAAAAGTGTTGCGCCCATCGATCTTGGCGCGGTACATGGCCACATCGGCGCACTGGGTCAAGGTGTCAAAGTCGCTGCCATCGTCTGGAAACAAGGCAATGCCCATCGATGGCGCCATGGTCAATTCATGGGTGTCGATTTGGTAGGGATTGCGCGAGGCTTGCAGCAGTTTTTCGGCGACGCGTGCAGCACCATTGGCGCTGGCACCGGGCAATAGCAAAATAAATTCGTCACCGCCCAAGCGGCACACGGTGTCGTTGTCACGCACCAGCGTGCGCAGTCGATTGGCAATGGCCACCAGCAAGGCGTCGCCCACGCGGTGGCCGAGCGAGTCGTTGATGTGCTTGAAGTGATCCAAGTCCAAAAAGATGACGGCCAGCGCAGTGTGGTTGCGCTGTGCGGCCTCAATCGCCTCGCGGCTGCGCTCGGCCAGCAAGGCGCGGTTGGGCAGGCCGGTCAAGGGGTCGTAATGCGCCAGCCAGTAAATGCGCTCTTGGTCTTGGCGGCGTTTGCTGATTTCTTGGTGCAGGTTTTCGACGGTTTCACTCAGCTCGCGTGTGCGCTGCTGCACCACGCTTTCAAGCTCTTGGTGCATTTGCTTGAGCGCTGCTTGGGCCTGCTGGTGCTCGGTGATGTCCAAAGTGATCCAGACGCTGCCCTTGCTCGGCTGGGCCGGGTCAAGGGCTTTGCTGCGCACGTCGCAGATCACGATGGTGCCGTCTTTTTTGCAGAAGGTGGCTTCTGCGGCAAAGGCTTGGCCTTGGGACAGCGGGCCTTGGCTGCGCCGGCCAATGTCTTCCCAGTCGGCGTCGTTGGTGTACCAAATGCGCGACAAGCAGCCTTGCAGCTCGCCGGGCTCGTAGCCAAGCATTTGTTCAAAATGCCGGTTGCAACGTGTCAGGCGCCGCTCGCGCAAAAACACAATGCCGACCATGGCGTGGTCAAACAGCACTTGTTTTTCCCACAGCGCGGCGTCGAGCTGTTCTTGCGCGCGCCGTTGGTCGTCAATGTCGTCGATGATCCAAATAGAGCCTTCGGAGGTGTCTTCTGGATTGACCAAGCTGCCCGTCAGGCGGCCCCAAAACAAGCTGCCGTCGCGCCGGCGCATCAGGCGATCGGCCCGATAGGGCTGGCCGGCGGAAAGCACTGGGTAAGCGGCGCGGCCTAATTCGCGAAAGGCGGCGCGGCTGGGGTGAAAGGCGTCGCTTTTTTCTCCCACCAGGCTTTTATCGCTGTCGTAGCCAAAAATTTCGGCGTAGCGCTGGTTGCAACGCACCACCATGCGTTGGCGTAAAAAGACGATGCCAACCCCAGCGTTGTCTAACAAGGCTTGTTGTTCGCGCAAGGTGCGCTCGGGGGAAGAGTCGGTCGATGCACCGGGCTTTAAAAGCCCAAAGTTGTCTGGCAAAAGGGACATATCACCGGTGGTGGGAGGGCAGTCAGATGCGCGCCCTGAGGAGGGGGATTTATGTGCCAAAGTGTATCATTGTGGAACACCTTGGGAAGGTGAGTGGCTGAGAATTTGAAAGGGTCAAGGGTGGGGTTCCAGGTGTTTTGCCGGGCCTTGTTTTTTCGACCGATGGAGATGCTTTCTGTAGCGGCGGTTGCGCTATGTTGGTAAATAGTGGCGGTATAGGCGTTTATACATAGGCGTAAGTCCCATGTTTTGCTCAGCAAGATGGGACTTACCATGGAACGTAGAAATTACATCTGCGCAGCGTCTAATTCAGGCGCTTTGTTTCCATCCCTACAGAGCAGCTTAGGCGCAATGAGCGACTTCATCCTCGAAACCTCCCATCTGACCAAAGAGTTCAAGGGCTTTACCGCTGTCAGCGATGTGACGCTGTCGGTGCGCCGGGGCTCCATCCATGCGTTGATTGGTCCCAATGGCGCGGGCAAAACGACTTGCTTTAACTTGCTGACCAAGTTTTTGGAGCCGACCTCGGGCAGCATCCGTTTCAACGGCGTTGACATCACCCGGGAGCCGCCAGCACAAATTGCCCGGCGTGGGGTGATTCGCTCGTTTCAAATCTCCGCCGTGTTTCCGCACCTGACCTTGATTGAAAACGTGCGCGTCGGTTTACAGCGCAAGCTGGGTACGGCGTTTCATTTTTGGCGCAGCGACACCAGCTTGCACCAGCTTGATGCCCGGGCCATGGGTCTGTTGACCGAAGTCGGCTTGGCCGATATGGCCGGTGAACTGACCGTCAACCTGCCCTATGGCCGCAAGCGCGCCCTAGAGATTGCCACCACCTTGGCCATGGAGCCCGAGCTGATGCTGCTCGACGAGCCTACCCAAGGCATGGGCCACGAAGACGTTGACCGCGTAACCCAGTTGATCAAAAAAGTATCGGTAGGCCGCACCATTTTGATGGTCGAGCACAACATGAAGGTTGTCTCCACCATTGCCGACCGCATCACCGTGCTACAGCGCGGCGCGGTTTTGGCCGAAGGCCCTTATGCCGAGGTTTCCAGCAACCCCCAAGTCATGGAAGCCTATATGGGCACTACCGACGGCCAATTGCAGGGAGCGCACTGATATGGCGACATCCGCTACTACTGCTTCCTCTTCTTCTTCTTCTTCAGTCACTCCGGCCCTTGAAATTCGCCATCTGCAAGCTTGGTATGGCGAATCGCACGTATTGCATGGGGTAGACATCGTGGTGCAACCCGGCGAGGTCGTGACGCTGCTGGGGCGCAACGGCGCTGGGCGCACCACCACCATGCGCGCCATCATGGGCTTGACCGGCACGCGCACTGGCTCGGTACAGATCAACGGCACCGAAACCATTGGCATGGCCACACACCGCATTGCGCACTTGGGGCTGGGTTATTGCCCCGAAGAGCGCGGTATTTTTTCTAGCCTGTCGTGCGAAGAAAACCTGCTGCTGCCGCCGGTGCTGAAAACCGGCAAAAAAGGCATGGGCATTGACGAGATTTACGCCATGTTCCCCAACTTGGCCGAGCGCCGCCACAGCCAAGGCACGCGCCTGTCGGGCGGCGAGCAGCAAATGCTGGCCGTGGCGCGCATTTTGCGCACCGGTGCGCAGCTGCTGCTGCTGGACGAAATTTCTGAAGGCTTGGCGCCGGTCATCGTGCAAGCGCTGGCCCGGATGATCACCATGCTGCGCGAGCGTGGCTACACGGTGGTCATGGTCGAGCAGAACTTTCGCTTTGCCGCGCCGCTGGCCGACCGTTTTTATGTGATGGAGCACGGCCGCATCGTCGAGCGCTTTGGCGCCAGCGAGCTGCAAGAAAAAATGCCAGTGCTGAACCAGTTGCTTGGCGTTTGATGCGCCACATCTTTCGTTGATTTGTCAGTTTGCCAGTTTGCCAGTTTGCTGATTTGCTGATTTGCCAATTAAAACCACCACAAAAGGAGACTCCATGAAAAACAAATTGACCGTCCTCGCCGTCATGCTCAGCGCCGCTGGCCTGATGGCCCCCGCTGCCCAAGCGCAAGACAAAGTCAAAATTGGTTTCATTACCGATATGTCCAGCCTGTACGCCGATGTCGAAGGTAAAAACGGTGCCGTAGCCATCCAGATGGCGATTGACGACTTTGGTGGCAAGGTGCTGGGTATGCCGATTGAGCTGCTGACCGCCGATCACCAAAACAAGGCCGACATTGCCGCCTCCAAGGCGCGCGAGTGGATTGACACCCAAGGGCTGACGGTGTTGTTTGGCGGCACCAACTCGGGCACGGCTTTGGCCTCGGCCAAAATTGCGGCAGAGAAAAAGCGCGTCTACATCAACAACGGCGCTGGCTCCTCGGTGCTGACCAATGAGCAATGCACGCCGTACACCGTCCACTACGCCTATGACACCGTCGCTTTGGCACGCGGCACCGGTTCCGCCATCGTCGATGCCGGCGGCAAAAGCTGGTTCTTTTTGACGGCGGACTATGCCTTTGGCCACGCGCTGGAGTCTGACACCGCTGCTGCCGTCAAGGCCAAGGGCGGAACGACCGTCGGCACGGTGCGCCATCCGCTCAACGCCTCGGACTTTTCCTCGTTCTTGTTGCAAGCACAAAACTCCAAAGCGCAAATTTTGGGCTTGGCCAACGCCGGCGGTGACACCATCAACGCCATCAAGGCAGCCAAAGAGTTCGGTATCGACAAGAACATGAAGATGGCTGGCTTGCTGCTGTTTATCACCGACATCCACAGTCTGGGCCTGAAAAACACCGCCGGCCTGCAGCTGACCACCAGCTGGTATTGGGACTTGAATGACGAGACGCGCAAGTTTGGCAATCGCTTCTTTGCCAAGACCAAGCGGATGCCCACCTCGATCCAAGCGGCCGATTACTCCGCCACCATGAACTATCTCAAGGCCGTAGAGGCAGCCAAGAGCATCGATGCGGACAAGGTGATGTCGGTGTGGCGTGAGACGAAGATGAACGACTTTTACGCCTCTGGCACTTTGCGCGCCGATGGCCGCTATGTACACGATATGTACCTGATGGAAGTGAAAAAACCGTCTGAATCGACCAAGCCGTGGGACTACTACAAGGTGGTCAAAAAAATTCCGGGTGAGCAAATTTTCACCACCAAAGCCGAGAGCAAGTGCGCTCTCTGGAAGTAACGACAGAGCCCCGCGCCTAGCACGCTGGCGCGGGGTTTGAGCCGTTATTTTCTGTCCGTCTGACCCGACCCCTACCTCCACCTCGACCTCTCTACTCTTTGCTGGTACCCATGGAAATCTTTGGTGTCTCTCTAACGGCCTTGCTCAGCCAGCTTTTGCTGGGGCTGGTCAATGGCTCGTTTTACGCCATCCTCAGCTTGGGGCTGGCAGTTATTTTTGGCCTGCTCAACGTCATCAACTTTGCCCACGGGGCGCTGTTCATGATGGGCGCGGTAGTCACTTGGATGGCCATGAACTACCTTGGCATTGGCTACTGGTGGATGCTGATTTTGGCGCCGCTGGTGGTGGGGGCGTTTGGGGTGTTGATTGAGCGCTTTTTGCTGCGCTGGATTTATAAGCTGGACCATTTGTATGGCCTGCTGCTGACGCTGGGTCTGTCGATGCTGATCGAGGGCTTGTTTCGCTCCATGTACGGCGTCTCTGGCTTGGGTTACGACACGCCCGAGATCCTTGAAGGCGCCACCAACCTGGGTTTCATGATGCTGCCCAACTACCGGATGTGGGTGGTGGTGGCCTCGGTGGTGGTGTGCTTGGCGACGTGGTTTGTGATTGAGAAAACCAAGCTGGGTGCCTATTTGCGCGCCGGCACGGAAAACCCGCGCTTGGTCGAAGCCTTTGGCATCAACGTGCCGGTGATGATCACGCTGACCTACGCTTTTGGTGTGGCGCTGGCCGCTTTTGCGGGCGTGCTGGCCGCGCCGGTGTACCAAGTGTCGCCCTTGATGGGGCAAAACCTGATCATCGTGGTGTTTGCGGTGGTGGTGATTGGCGGTATGGGCTCCATCATGGGCTCCATTTTGACGGGGCTGGGGCTGGGCATTATTGAAGGATTTACCAAAGTGTTTTATCCCGAAGCCTCGTCCACCGTGGTGTTCGTGGTGATGGTGATTGTTCTTTTGATCCGCCCCGCTGGCCTGTTCGGCAAAGAAAAATAAGGGGCCACACACATGACACGCATGAATTCCCAACGGCTGACAGCGATCGGCTACAGCCTGCTGTTTATCGGTCTGTTGTTTGCCCCGGCGCTGGGGGCCTATCCGGTTTTTGTGATGAAGCTGATGTGCTTTGCGCTGTTTGCTTCGGCCTTTAACCTGCTGCTGGGCTACACCGGTATGTTGTCGTTTGGCCACGCGGCCTTTTTGGGCGGCGCCGCTTATGCGGCCGGCCACTCGATGAAGGTGTGGGGCTTTACCCCCGAGGTGGGCCTGTTGCTGGGCACGGCCAGTGGCGCTTTGCTGGGCTTGGTGGTCGGCTTTTTTGCCATCCGGCGCGAGGGCATTTACTCGACCATGATCACGCTGGCGCTGGCGCAGATGCTGTATTTCGTCTTTTTGCAAATGCCTTTCACCGGCGGTGAAGACGGCCTGCAAGGCGTGCCGCGCGGCAAGCTGTTTGGTCTGCTGGATTTGCAAAGCGACTTGGTCATGTACTACGTGGTGCTGGCCGTTGTTGTTGCCGCCTTCTTGTTGATTGTGCGCACCATCCATTCGCCCTACGGCCAAGTGCTCAAGGCCATCAAAGAGAACGAGGCGCGCGCCATCTCGCTGGGTTACGACACCAACCGTTTCAAGCTGCTGGCGTTTGTGCTGTCTGCGGGCTTGTCGGGCTTGGCCGGTTCGCTCAAAACGCTGGTGCTGGGTTTTGCTACCTTGAGCGACGCGCACTGGTCGGCCTCGGGCCACGTGGTGTTGATGACCTTGGTCGGCGGCCTGGGCACTTTGTCGGGCCCGCTGGTCGGCTCGGCCATCGTGGTGCTGCTAGAAAACAAAATTGGCGACTTGGGCGAGCTGCTGGGCCGCCTCTCAGGCATCGAGTGGTTCCACTCGCTGGGTGAGTCGGTGACCATCGTCACTGGGCTGATTTTTGTCATTTGCGTGCTGGCTTTCCGCCGTGGTGTGATGGGCGAAATCATCGCTTGGTTGGTACGCTTGCGCGCTGGCTACAAGGGCTGATAGCGCCCCCAACGCTGCCTTGCTACAAACTACAAACGCAGCGTTTGGGCGTAGCCCGTCATCTCCAAGTAACCGTGGCCGCGCAAAGCGCCGCTGCCAGCAACTGCGTTGTCGTGTAGCGCGCAAATACCTTCCCAATACACCGCCCCGGTCGAGGCGCGGCTGTCTAGCTCTTGGTTGTCCAGCAGGGCGCGCACCTCAAACGTGCCAGCGGGCGTGGCAACGCGCCATTGCACCGGGTAGCGCGTGCCCTGCAGCGGGCTGACCCAATAGCGCAGCGGCGTAAAAACCACTTCCTCTGGTGCAAAAATGCGCGCCGCTTGGCCGGGCAGGCGCAGCGAGCCGCCCGCCCACAGCGCCGAGCCATCAGCGCGGCGCAGCCGAAAGGCGGTCAGTGCGCTGCCGTCGTGCAAATTCATGCCCATCCAGTCCCAGCCCACCGCTTGCGGGTGCATCAGCGCTTGGCTGGCTTCGTGGTCGAGCCAAGCGCGGTTGTCGCCGGGGGCGCGGGCTGGTTCGACAACAAAGCGCTCGTCGCCGCGCTGCAAGCTGCCCGAGACCTGCATTTGCGGCTGGCTGTAGTAGTAGCTGGCCTGCTCGGGCTGCGGCCCTTTGCGCGAGAGGCCGCTGTTGCCTTGCAGCAGTACCGGCTGGGTGGTGTCGAACTGCAGCGCCAGCGAAAAATCCTGCGCTTGCACCTGCGCCGTATAGCGGCTGGCGCTGCCCTGCGCGCTGCGCACCAGCGACCAGTCTTGCAATTGCACGGCAGTGTCTTGCTCGCTCGCCTGCGCTACGCCAAAACCGGCGCGGGCGATGCGCTGGTCGTGGACGATGCGCCCGGCCTGCAAATCGGTCAGCGCGGCGTGGGCAAAAATCAACTGGCGCGCCGCAAACGCCGAGCGCAGCGTTTGCGTGCCGGACACGCGCGAGCGAAAAAACGTCACCTGAAACCCCCAGCGGCGTCCACCGGCCAGCGCCAGCCCGGTGATGTACCACCACTCGGTGCGCAAATCGGGGTGGCTGCCAAAGTCGCGTGGAAATTGCAGCCGGCGCGGCGGCAAAGCGTGCGCCGACAGCGCTAAACCTGCGCCGCCCAGCAGCGCCGCTGTGCCGATAGCGCCGCTCTGGAGCAGCCATTGGCGCCGCAGCGGCGAAGGCAGGTCAAGAGGCGTGTGAGGCTTGCGAGGCGTGTTGTGCATGGTTTACCAATCTTCCTTCACCGCCAGCACCGCCTGCTGACCCGCAGCGGCGCGCCCGGCCAGCCACGCCGTCGCGGTGCCCGCCGCAACCACCGCCAGCCCCAGCGCCAGCAGACGCAGCCACGGCACGCGCAGCTCCATCGTCCAGTGAAAACTTTGCGGATTGACCACGTGTACCAGCACCACCGATACCGCCAAGCCCAGCAGTACCCCGGCCAGTGCGCCGACGCTGCTCCACGCCGCGCCTTCACCGGCGACCACTGCCAAAATCTGCCGCCGCGTCAGACCCAAGTGCGCCAGCAGACCAAACTCTTTGCGCCGCGCCAGCACCTGCGCACTGAAGCTGGCGGCGACGCCAAACAGCCCAATGCCAATGGCGACGGCCTGCAGCCAGTAGGTGACGGCAAAGCTGCGGTCAAAAATCTGCAGCGAGCGGGTGCGAATGTCTTGCGCGGCGGTGAATTCGAGCAGCCCTTGCGCCGACTCTTGGGATGCGTCCGGCGCGGCCAACGCTGTGATGGCGCGTTGCAGCGCTGCCCTGTCTGCCCCAGCACGCGGCCACAGCCACAGGTCGTTGGCGCGGTCGTCGCCGCTCAGGCGGATGTAGTCGGCGCTGTCCATCACCACCGTGCCGCTTTGGCGGGCATAGTCACGCCATACACCTGCTATAAAAAAAGGAGCTGTTAGCGCACGTCCTGTAAGGGCTAGAGGCCGAAAAGACTCAAAAAATGGCCCAAACCCCTCTCCGGGAGCCACGTGCCACAAATCCACCACTGCCTCGCTGACATAAATGGCGATGCGGCCCGGCGGCACTGGCAAGGCCGGCGCCACCAGCGGCAGCGTGCGCGCCGCAGCCGCGCCCAGCGGGCGCGCAATCAACACGATGGGCGGGCGCGCTGGCGCCAGCAGCAGCGGCACATGGCGGGTGCCTTGCACGCGCTCGACGCCATCGAGTTGCGCGATTTTGTCAATCAGCGCGGCATTGAAGGCGGGCGTGTCGCTGCTGCGGGCGCCGGCGCTTTGCACGTACAGCGGCGCGGGCAGCACCGCGTCCAGCCAGTCAACCACCGAGCCGCGAAAGCTGCTGACCATCACCGTTAGCGCCACCGCCAAGCTCAGGCTGGCCACCACCCCGCCCACGGCCACCGCCGCCGTGCCGCGCGCGCGCCGGGCGCGCTCCAGCGCCAGCAGCGGCAATAAGCGCTGTTGCACCAGCGGCTGCAGCAGGCGCAGCAGCAGCGCCACGCCCCACGGCAACACGGCAATGCCGCCGACCAAGCCCAGCGCAATCGACACATAAGCGGCAATCGGGATGCCAAATACGGCTGGAAGCCATACCAGTCCTGCGCTAGCAGCTATCAAAATCAAACCCCAGCGGCCAGACGGTGCGCGCGTATCGCTCAAGCCCAGCCCTTTGAGCGTTTGCGCCGCCGGCAACGCCTGCGCCGCCCGCGCCGGCCACCAGCCGCCCAGCAGCGCCGCGCCGGTGCCGAGTGCGCCATACACCAGCGCCGCCGCCGTGCTGAACTGCAGCGCCGGCTGCGTGCCAGAAAAATAGCCCCCACCCAAATCACCGCCCAGCAGTTGCAAAGCCCCCGCCGCCAGCGCCGTGCCCAGCGCAATGCCGCAGGCACTGCCGACCACGCCCAGCGCCAGCGATTCGGTCAGCACCAGCAGCAAGCGCTGGCGCGGCGTGGCACCCAGCACCGCCAGCAGCGCAAACTGCGGCGCGCGCTGCGCCACACTCAGCGCCAGCACTGAAAACACCAAATACGCGCCCGTGAACAACGCCACCAGCGCCAGCACCGTCAAATTCACCCGGTAAGCGCGCGAGAGCTGGCCGACGCTTTGCGCCGCATCGCCCGGCTCGGCCCAGACCAAGCCTGCGGGCCAGTCGGGCGCGCCTTGCAAGCTCTCGCGAAAAATGCTGGGCAGGGCACCGGGGCGCAATTGCACGTCGATGCGGCTGAGTTCGCCGATGCGCCCCAGCAGGTCTTGCGCTGCGCCAATGTCCATCACCGCCAGCGGCGCGCCGCCCGCCACCACGCTGCCAGCGACGCTCACCTGTAGGCGTTGCAGGCCCACTTGCAGCATGAGCTGTGGTGCGGTAGCCGGCGTTTCATTTATTCCCAGCGCTTGCCGCGCCGCTGCGTTGAGAAACACCGTGGCCGGGGCAAACAACACCAAGCGGTCATCGGCAAGGCTGGCAAACGGGCGCGGCATCAGATCGGGTGCCATGCGCGCCAGCAGCAGGGCGTCGGCACCGATCAGGCGCAGCGGGGTTGGGGTGGTGCTGGTGGCTGCGGGCGTCGCTGGCTCGGGCAGTGCCCGCACCGATGCTTCCAGCACCGGATTGGCCCGCGCCACTTGGGGATGGTTGGCGATGCGGGCAAACAGAGATTCGTCCAAACGGCCTTGGGTGCCGCGCAATTGCAAGTCCGGCTGGCCACTGACGCTGCGCAGCGCCTGCGCAAACTCCCCCAGCGCCGAGGCGTTAATCGTGTGCACTGCAAACGCCAGCGCCACCCCCAGCACCACCGCACACACGGCAGCTGCGCTGCGCCACGGGTGGTGGCGCAGCTCTTGTAGAGACCAAAGACGCAGCAGGGAAAGCATGGGGGCGATTGTGGCGTTGGCGCAGCGCAGCTGCATTGCATTCCAATTACGCCAAGCTACACTCGCTCGGCGCAACGCCTTAAAACCGTGCCAAGCACTGGCTAGGCCGCACTTTTCTGAATAAATAAAAGGAACTTCCCATGAAAAACTCATGGAAAATTTTGAGCCGTCTGCGGCGCACCTTGGTGGTGTCGCTGGCGGGTTTGGCTCTGTCGGCCGCCAGTGCCTCAGCCACTGACCGAATACTGCTGGGCGAGCCAGCAGGCATCGGCCCAGCGGCACTGTCGTCCCCCGCGCTGCGCGCAGGTTTGCAAGAGTTGAGCAGTGCTGCACAAAAAAATGGTTCAGTGCGCGTGATAGTGGGTGTGCGCGTGGCGTTTGCCCCAGAAGCCAAGCTGGCTGCCACCATCGCCGCCCAGCAGCGCAGTGAAATTTCCAGCGCGCAGGCCACCGTGCTCTCGCGCTTGCCTGCGTCAGTCAAGCCCGCCAGCACCGTGCGGCGTTTTGCCAGCATCCCATATTTGGCGATGTCGGTGACGCCGCAAGAGCTCCAAGCGCTACAGCAAATGCCGGAGGTGACGTCTATACAAGAGGATAGAGCGGTGTATCCGACGTTGGTAGACAGCGTGCCCTTTGTTGGCGGGACTACGGTTTGGAGCGGTGGTTATAGCGGCGCTGGACAAACGGTCGCTGTGCTGGATACGGGTGTAGATAAAACGCATCCGTTTCTAGCCGGAAAAGTAGTCGCCGAGGCGTGTTTCTCTAGCTCATACGCTGCTGGTGGCCTCACTTCCGTTTGCCCAGGAGGAGTAGAGACATCTACGGCTCCTGGATCGGGCGCGCCTTGTGTCGGCGCCAGTGGCTGCTCACACGGCACCCATGTGGCTGGCATCGTCGCTGGAAATAATGGTCCTAGTAATGCCCCTGCCGGTGTTGCTAAAGATGCCAATATTATTGCGATGCAAGTTTTCTCAATTTATAATTCAAAAGAAAACTGTGAGGATGGAATAGCACCCTGCACAACCAGTTCTTTTTCTGACATAATAATGGCTTTAGAGCAGGTCTATGCTTGGCGTAATAATTATTCTATTGCTGCCGTTAATATGAGCTTGGGTGGTGGACGTTACGACAGTCAATCTACTTGCGATGCTGAAAATGCATCAGTCAAAGCAGCTATTGATAATCTGCGTGCAGTCGGCATTGCTAGCGTGATTGCCTCAGGCAACGAGGGTTACACCGACTCGATGGGCACGCCTGGTTGTATTTCTAGCGCTATCAGCGTGGGATCGACGTGGGCCAAAGCAGGCACTGACAGGTGTGATGCGGCTTCTCCGCTAGCTAGTTTTTTTCCAGATGATGTTTCATGTTTTTCCAATTCGGTGCAGTTTTTGAATCTGCTGGCGCCTGGTTCTGACATCGGCTCATCGGTTGTCGGTGGTTTGTATGAAAACTATTCCGGCACCTCTATGGCCACGCCCCATGTGGCGGGTGCATGGGCTGTTTTGAAACAGAAAAAACCTACTGCCTCGGTCGAAGAAGTCTTCAAT
>JAGNSH010000119.1 GCA_017988165.1 Giesbergeria sp.
TAGCCCTCTTTGTGCGCGAGACAACTGTGGAGTTATAGCACGCCCTGCGCCAGCATGGCATCGGCCACTTTGACGAAGCCGGCGACGTTGGCGCCGTTGATATAGCTGATGCTGCCATCGGCGCGCTGGCCGTGCTTGAGGCAGGCGGCGTGGATGCCTTGCATGATCATCAGCAAGCGCGCATCGACTTCTTCTGCCGTCCAAGACAGGCGCATCGAGTTTTGGCTCATCTCCAGCCCCGAGGTGGCCACGCCGCCGGCGTTGCTGGCTTTGCCCGGCGCATACAGCACGCCAGCGCTTTCGAACAGCTTGGCCGCTTCGTTGGTGCAAGGCATATTGGCGCCTTCGGCCACGCAGATGACGCCGTTTTTGATCAGCACCGCGGCATCGCTTTCATCCAACTCGTTTTGCGTGGCGCAGGGCAGGGCCACGTCGACAGCCACGTGCCACGGGCGCACGCCGGCTTCAAAACGCGCTCCGGTGCGTTCGGCGTAGTCGCCGACACGGCCATACAGGTGGTTTTTGATTTCCATCAGGATGGCGAGTTTTTCAGGGGTAAAGCCGTCCTCGTCGATGACGGTGCCGCTCGAGTCAGACACCGTCACCACCTTGGCGCCCATGGCCATGGCTTTTTCGATGGCGTATTGCGCCACGTTGCCCGCGCCCGAGACCGAGACGCGCAGACCGGCAAAGCTGCGGCCCTGTTGCTTGAGCATTTCTTGCGCAAAGTACACCGTGCCGTAGCCGGTGGCTTCGGGGCGAATCAGCGAGCCGCCATACGACAAGCCCTTGCCGGTAAAGACGCAGTCAGCGCGGTTGCTGAGTTTTTTGTACATCCCGGCAATAAAGCCAATCTCGCGCCCGCCCACGCCGATGTCGCCCGCTGGCACGTCGGTATCGGCGCCAATGTGGCGAAACAGCTCACTGGTAAAGGCTTGGCAAAAACGCATGATTTCGCCTTGGCTTTTGCCTTTGGGGTCAAAGTCAGAGCCGCCTTTGCCGCCGCCCATAGGCAGCGTAGTCAGGGCGTTTTTGAAAGTTTGCTCAAACGCCAAAAATTTCAGCACCGACAGGTTGACCGACGGGTGAAAGCGCAGGCCGCCTTTGTAGGGGCCAATGGCCATGCTGTGCTGGATGCGGTAGCCGCGGTTGACCTGCACTGTGCCGTGGTCGTTGGTCCAGCAGACGCGAAACATAACGATGCGCTCGGGTTCGACCAAGCGATCGAGCAGGCCGTTTTCGGCGTAACGCGGATTTTTTTCAATGAAGGGCCACAGACTTTCCATGACTTCGGTCACGGCTTGCAGAAACTCGGGCTGGCCTGGGTTGCGCAGGGCAACTTGTTCCAGAAACTGGTCTACGGACGCGTACTTCATGGCTCAGGGCTTTCTTGAAAAAAATCGAGTGGAGGGGGTTAATGCGGCAGTGCAGCACAGGATTATGCCAAAAAAGCATTCACTCATGCGTAAATTGATTTACCCACTCTCAACGCCCACGCAAAAACAGTGCGTCCAACTCGCGCAGCGCCAGTTGGCGCCACGTCGGGCGGCCATGGTTGCATTGGTCGCCGCGCTCGGTGACTTCCATCTGGCGCAGCAGCGCGTTCATTTCATGGAGCGTCAGGCTGCGGTGGGCGCGCACCGCGCCGTGGCAGGCCATGGTGGCAAGAATCTCGTTTTGCGCCCGCTGCACCACCGTGCTGGCGTCGTGTGCGGCCAGCTCGGCCAGCACGCTGCGCGCCAACTCGACCGCGTTGCCGTGCGCCAGCGTGGTTGGCACGGCGCGCACTGCCAGCGTTTTGGGCGAGAACGGCACCACCTCCAGCCCCAATTGCGCCAGCGCCTCTTGGCAGGCCTCGGCGCAGGCGACTTCTTCCAAGGTGGCGGCAAAGGTGGCCGCGATCAGCAGCGGCTGGCTGGCAATGCGTGCGTGTTGGTCGACTTGGGCTTTGAGGCGTTCGTAGACGATGCGCTCGTGTGCGGCGTGCATATCGATCAGTACCAAGCCATGCTGGTTCTCGGCCAGGATGTAGATGCCGTGCAACTGCGCCAGCGCCCGACCCAGTGGCCACACCGGGGCGTCGGCCGCCTCGGGCGTGGCGGGCGTGCTGGGCGCAGCAGCAGGCGCCTCAGGTGCCGCAGATGCCGCAGATGTGCCCCACAGCGCCTGTAAATCGCTGACGCGGTGGCCGCTGCGTTCATCAAAATGTATAGCTGCTTGCGCTTGCTGCGTAAGGGCTAGAGGCCGATTTGAATCATATTTTGTCGTTTGGTCTGCTGGCAGCGCTGGTGGTGCAGCCAATGCTGCGGCGCGCGGCGCGGCCAGTGCATCTTCAAGGGCGTGGCGCACCGCTTGGTGTACCTCGCGGCTGTCGCGAAAGCGCACTTCAATTTTGGTCGGATGCACGTTGACATCGACCCGCGCCGGGTCGATGCGGATGTAGAGCGCATACACCGGCTGGCGCTGGCCGTGTAGCACATCCTCGTAGGCGCTGCGGGCGGCGTGCGTTAGCACCTTGTCGCGCACAAAGCGGCCATTGACATAGCTGTATTGCTGATCCGCACGCGCGCGGGCGGCGTCCGGCAGGCCAGCGCGGCCTGTCACGCTGACACGCTCGTTGCGGTACTGCACCGGCACCGATTGCGCGACAAAGTCCTCGCCCAGCACGTCGGCCAAGCGCCGCGCCAGGGCGTCCGGCAGGTCGTCGCCCTCTGTGGTTAGCGTAGCGCGCCACTGCTCAACCAGCTTGCCGTCGTGCCAGATGGCAAAACCGACATCGGGGCGTGCCAGTGCATGGCGGCGCACGGCTTCGATGCAGTGGGCCAGTTCGGTGGCGTCGGTTTTTAAGAACTTGCGCCGCGCCGGGGTGGAGAAAAACAGCTCTTTGACTTCCACGGTGGTGCCTGTGCTGCGCGCCACCGGGCGCAGTTCGCCGCTGCGTGCATCGAGCAAAAAAGCGCTGGCTTGGTCGACCGGGCGCGACAGCAGCGCCATCTCGGACACCGAAGCAATGGCGGCCAGCGCCTCGCCGCGAAAGCCCATCGTGGCGACAGTTTCTAGGTCGTGCAGATCGGCAATTTTGCTGGTGGCATGGCGGCGCAGGGCGATGGCCAGCTCGGCTTGGGCGATGCCGCTGCCGTCGTCTTCGACGGCAATCAGGCGCACGCCGCCGGCGGATAGGCGCACGGTGATGTTGCGCGCGCCAGCGTCCAGCGCGTTGTCGACCAGCTCGCGCACCACCGAGGCGGGGCGCTCGACCACTTCGCCAGCGGCAATTTGGCTGATCAGCTCGTCGGGCAGGTCGCGGATCGGGCGGCGCGGGGCGCTGGCAGTAGGAACGGGAGGAGTGCGATTGGGATGGAGATCAGGGGTAGTCACCCCCGGGATTTTAGGTGGCGCCATAAAAAAGGCTGCCCGCAGGCAGCCTGTAAAGAAACCCGCCGCACCACTAGCGCTGGTGCGGCGCGCCAGCCGCTTTAGCGGCGGTTGCGGTTGCGGTTGTTGCGGTCGCTGTTTTTGCCGACTTCGTTGCCAATCAAGGCCCCGGCTGCGGCGCCGCCGATGGTGCCCAAGGTGCTACCAAACACTGCATCGCCGACCACGCCGCCAGCAACGGCGCCGACGCCAGTGCCAATTTGGGCATTGCTCGGGTTGCTGGCGCAGCCACCCAGTGCCAACAGGGCGCCCAAGGCGCAAGCGCTGGCGAGGCCGCTGAATTGAGTTTTAGTGAAGCGGGTGGTAATGGGGGAATGTTTCATGGGTTTCTCCTGGTGAATACGACAGTCTGGCCACGATGCTAAGCCTGTTGCGCTGGCTCCGCTGTCAGACGATGTCGTGTGTATCGATAAAACTGGCGCTGCGCTGAGCATTACAGTACGGGCCCGCGCATTGTGGTCACGGGCGCTGCGCTTCGCGCTGTTTAGAAGGAAATTTTCTTGGAAATCATCGAATTTTTAATCGACTTCATCTTGCACGTCGATAAGCACCTAGAGGCCTTTGTCATCGCTTACGGGCCGTGGGTTTATGCGCTGCTGTTTGCCATTGTGTTTATTGAAACTGGCTTGGTGGTGATGCCGTTTTTGCCGGGCGACTCGCTGTTGTTCATCGTTGGCGCGCTGTGCGGCGCGGGTTTGATGGATTTTTCGCTGGCCGTTGGCGTGCTGTTGGTGGCGGCGGTGCTGGGCGATCAGTGCAACTACAGCATTGGCCGCTACTGTGGCCCCAAGGTGTTTCAGTGGGAAAACTCGCGCTGGTTTAACCGGCGCGCTTTTGACCAAGCCCATGCGTTTTATGAACGCTACGGCGGCATCACCATTGTTATTGCGCGTTTCATGCCGTTTATTCGCACTTTTGCGCCGTTTGTGGCGGGCGTGGCGGCGATGAGCCGGGGCAAATTTACGGCGTTTAACGTCGGTGGTGCTGTTTTGTGGGTGGTGGGTATTTGCACTGCCGGCTATTTTTTTGGCAACCTGCCATGGGTCAAGCTGCATTTGGACAAAATCATCTGGGCGCTGATTTTGGTGCCCGGATTGATCGCCATTTTTGGTGCTTGGCGCGCTGGTAAAGCGGATAAAAGCCGCCCCAGCGTGGCCATACCCTGAAATTTTTGGCGCTGTTTTACACCGAGCGGCTGCGCGCCAGCGGTGGGTTCTTGGCAAAGTAGCGCGTGATGCCGCGCATCAGCGCGTCGGCCAGTTGCTCTTGGTAGGCGCTGGAGCGCAGTTTGGCCTCTTCCTCGGGGTTGCTGATAAAGGCGGTTTCAATCAGCACGCTGGGAATATCGGGCGCTTTGAGCACGGCAAAGCCGGCCTGCTCGACACGCGGCTTGTGCAGCTTAGCCATGCTGCCAATTTCACCCAGCAGCACGCTGCCCAGTTTCAAGCTGTCGTTGATTTGCGCGGTGGTGCTCATGTCCAGCAGTGCGCGCTGCACGTGCTGGTCTTTGGCGCGCACGTTCAGGCCGCCGACCAAGTCGGCTTGGTTTTCTTTGTTGGCCAGCCAGCGCGCTGCGCTGCTGGACGCGCCGCCTTGGCTCAGGGCAAACACGCTGGCGCCGTGGGCTGTGGGGGTGGTGAAGGCGTCGGCGTGGATGCTGACAAACAGGTCGGCCTGCACGCGCTGGGCTTTTTGCACACGGGTGCCTAGCGGCACAAAGTAGTCACCGTCACGGGTCAAAAAAGCACGCATCGGGTTGCCGCCGACGCTGGTGGCGTTGATGCGCGCGCGCAGCAGGTGCGCCACCTTCAGCACCACATCTTTTTCGCGCGTACCACGCGGGCCGATGGCACCGGGGTCTTCGCCGCCGTGGCCGGGGTCTAGGGCGATGATGATCAGCCGGTCGGTGCGCTTGGCGGGGGTGGGTGCAGGGGCCGCTTCAGGCGCGGGCGCGGGCGCAGCAGCCACGGCGGTGCTGGGCGCGGGTATCAGTGTGGCGGTGGCTGCGGGTGTGGGTGCTTTGGTGGGCGCGGCGTGCTGGGCGATGAGGGCTTCTAGCGGATCGGGGCTGGCGTGCGGCGCCGCTGTGGGTGGCGCTGGCGGCGCTGGGGCCGTTGTGGCAGCAAGGGTGGCCGTGGCTGGCGCGGGGGTGGGCGCCGCCGCAGCGTGGTGACTGCCGCTGGCGCTTTTATCTTGCAGCCGCTCGGTGATCAGCGCTTCTAGCGGGTCGATGGCTTGGGCCGGGTACAAATCGACCACCAAGCGGTGCTGGTAGGCGGCAATCGGCGGCAGGGTAAACACTTGGGGCAGCGCCGGCTGCTTCAAATCGATCACTAAGCGCACCACGCCGGGGGCGTTTTGGCCGACGCGGATGCCGGCGATGTTGGGGTCGTCATGGCGCACCTTGGCCAGCAGGTCGCGCAGCGTCGGGTTCAGGTCGATGCCTTCAATATCCACCGCCAAACGCGGCGGCGAGGACAAGAAAAATTGCCGCGCCGTCAACGCGCCGTTGGACTCGATGGTGACGCGCGTGTATTCAGGCGCCGGCCAAATGCGCACCGCCATGATGGTGGCGCCGCGCGCAATGTGTTGCTTACCCAGCAGCAACACCAAACTGCCCGCTTGCAACAGGCTGCGCCGTAAGGTGCTGGGCGGGTGCGTTGGCTGGGCTGGGTGCGTTGCGTCGGAGGGGGTGGGTGCAGGACTCATGCGCTCATTCCTTGCAGCAGCGTGGCGCCCCGGGCGGTGTGTGCTTGCAAGGTCACGCGCCGCACCGTGTCGTCCAGTGCTTCTATATCAATAGCAATATCCGCAGCTGGGATAAGCGCTGCGGCCTTTTGCGGCCATTCTGCCAGCTTGAGTCCGGCGCTGGCAAAGATGTCCCGAAAGCCCGCATCTTCCCATTCGCGCGGGTCGCTAAAGCGATAAAAATCAAAGTGCCAGATGGCCAAGCCGCCAGGTGTTTCGT
>JAGNSH010000025.1 GCA_017988165.1 Giesbergeria sp.
TGTCAACAAGTAGTCAAAATTCCCTATCGGGAAATTTTTATTGTTAACCCACTGCATTGCCCGCATAATTTCCCGAACAGGAAATAATTGTGTCCATCACCCCCACCAACTCTCCCGAAGCACTGGGTGCCGCCGTTTTGGCGGCTCGCCGCAAACTGGGCCTGACCCAACCCCAATTGGCCTTGGCGGCGGGCGTTGGTGTGCGTTTTATTGTGGAGCTGGAAGCTGGCAAGCCCACCATTCGGCTGGAGACCCTGTTGAAAGTGCTGCACACCCTGGGCGGCAGCCTGGCCGTCGAAGGCTTGGCCTGACATGGCGCGTCAGCTTGACGTCTGGTTGCTGGGTGCGCACGTTGGCACCCTGTCACAAGTCGATGGGCGGCTGGGCTTTGCTTATGCGGCGGGCGCCACCACGCCCTTGTCGCAATCCCTGCCCATCCAGTCAGAACCCTTTGACGACCGTGCCACCCGCCCGTTTTTCGCTGGCTTGTTGCCCGAAGGTGGCAAGCGCAAGCAGATCGCTAAAACGCTGCAAATCTCCACACAAAACAACTACGCCTTGTTGGACAGCTTGGGCGGGGAGTGTGCCGGTGCCGTCACCTTGCTGGCGGTGGGCCAGCGGCCCCACGCCCCCGATGCGCCGCGTGCAGTGCGCTGGCTGGATCACGCGCAGCTGCTCCAAGTGCTTGATGAAATGCCGCTGCGCCCCATGCGTGCGGGCGAAGACGGCCTGCGCCTGTCGCTGGCCGGTGCGCAAGACAAATTGCCGGTGGTGTGGGACGCCGACGGCCTTCGCATCGGCCTGCCATTGAACGGCTCACCCAGCAGCCACATTCTTAAGCCGCCGATTGCCGGGATAGACGGCAGCGTCTTCAACGAGGCTTTTTGCATGGCACTGGCCGGTGCTTTGAAGCTGGACGTGGCCCGCACCCAGATTCAGGCCATCGCTGACGGGCAGCAGCAGCGCCACTACCTGCTGGTAGAGCGCTACGACCGGCAGGCCGACGCAACGAAACTGCCGCACCTGCCAACCCAGCGCCTGCACCAAGAAGATTTTTGCCAAGCGCTGGGCATCGCCTCCGAGCACAAGTACCAAAACGAAGGCGGCCCGGGTTTGGCTCAGGCGTTTGCGCTGGTGCGCAGCGCCACCCGGCCCAGCGCGCTGCACACGCTCAAGCTGCTGGACTTTGTGGTGTTCAACGCCCTGATCGGCAACCACGATGCGCACGGCAAAAATTTCTCGCTGCTCTACACCCCGGCAGGCGCTGTGCTTGCGCCGCTGTATGACGCACTGAGTACCGCCGTCTATCCCGCGCTGACCGAAAAAATGGCGATGAAAATCGGCAGCAAGTACAAGTTCTCAGAAGTGATGGCACCGCACTGGGAGCAATTTGCCGTGGATGCCGCTTTGTCGCCCGCGCAGGTCAAAAAGCGCATTCTGGACATTGCCAGGCGCCTGCCCGACTTGGCGCGTGCCACCCTAGCCACGTTTCAGGGCAAAGGCCACCGCCACCCCGTCATCAACCAGATCGTTGCCCTGATCGACCAGCGCTGCGCCCTCACCATTCGCCGCCTCACAGCCCGCCCACCGGAGACAACATGAGTCCATCCACCACCTACGACTTCATCATCATTGGCGCAGGCACTGCGGGCGCCTTGCTGGCCAACCGCCTCAGCGCCAATCCACGCCACCAAGTTTTGCTGCTGGAAGCGGGCACGCCCGACAACTACCACTGGATTCACATCCCCGTGGGCTACCTGCACTGCATTGGCAACCCGCGCACCGACTGGCTGTACCACACCGAGCCCGATGCCGGGCTCAATGGCCGGCGCCTGCGCTACCCGCGCGGCAAAACGCTGGGCGGCTGCTCCAGCATCAACGGCATGATTTACATGCGCGGCCAAGCGCGCGACTACGACCAGTGGGCGCAGCTCACCGGCGACGACAGCTGGCGCTGGGACCACGTGCTGGCGGCCTTTCGCCAGCACGAAAACCACTGGCGCTTAGACCAACCCGGCCAAGCCAGCGCCGAATTTGCCCGCCTGCACGGCCACCCGCGCACTGGCGGCTCGGGCGAGTGGCGCGTCGAAAAACAGCGCCTGCGCTGGGACGTGCTGGACGCCTTTGCGCTGGCGGCGCAGCAAGCCGGCATTGCCGCCACCGACGACTTCAACCGCGGCGACAACGAGGGCGTGGGCTACTTTGAGGTCAACCAAAAATCGGGCTGGCGCTGGAACACCGCCAAAGCTTTTTTGCGCCCGGTGTGCAGCCAGCGCGCCAACTTCACGCTGTGGACCAGCGCGCAAGCCACGCAGCTGCTGCTGGAAACCCAAGCCGACGGCAGCCGCCGCTGCAGCGGCGTGCAAGTGCGCCGGGGACAAGAAATAGTGACGGTTCACGCACGCCACGAGGTGATTTTGAGCGCCGGTGCCATCAACTCGCCGCAGCTGCTGCAGCTGTCGGGCATTGGCCCAGCAGCGCTGCTGCAACAACACGGCATTGCCGTGCTGCACGACACGCCCGGTGTTGGTGTCAATTTGCAAGACCATTTGCAGATTCGTTCCGTTTTTCAAGTGCGGGGCGTGCCCACGCTCAACACACTGGCCAGCTCGCTGTGGGGCAAAGCCAAAATTGGGCTGGAATACGCCATGAAACGCAGCGGGCCGATGAGCATGGCGCCCTCGCAACTGGGCGCCTTCACGCGCAGCAGCGCCGCTTATGCCCACCCCAATTTAGAGTTTCACGTGCAGCCGCTGTCGCTGGACGCCTTTGGCGAGCCGCTGCACAGTTTTCCCGCCTTCACCGCCAGCGTTTGCAACTTAAACCCCAGCAGCCGCGGCAGCGTCTACATCAAAAGCCCCCGCTTTGAAGACGCGCCAGCGATTGCGCCCAACTACCTGAGCACGCCCGAAGACCGCCAAGTCGCCGCCGACAGCCTGCGCGTGGCGCGGCGCATCGTGGCGCAACCGGCGCTGGCCCCGTACGCGCCGCAGGAATACAAACCCGGCGTGCAGTTTCAAAGCGACGAAGAACTGGCGCGGCTGGCCGGCGACATTGCCACCACCATTTTTCACCCGGTGGGCACCACCAAGATGGGCCGTGACGCTGACCCGCTGGCGGTGCTGGACAGCCAACTGCGCGTGCGCGACCAGCGCGGCCCGCGCGGCGCCGTCATCGCCGGGCTGCGCGTGGTCGACGCCGGTGCCATGCCCACCATCACCAGCGGCAACACCAATTCGCCGACGCTGATGCTGGCCGAAAAAGCCGCCGGCTGGATCAACGCGCAGTACCCGGCATAAAGCGCGGCTTGCCAGCAATGGCGCACCACTGCACCGCCGCACTGTCAAATCCGACCAAGGAAAACCCCTATAGGTCAAGTCGTTACTTGCCCTTACAGTACGCCCACTCGACAGCGCACTAAGGTGCGCTTAACGGGGGGCCGAGGAGACAACCAAAAGCCACAACCACTTTATAAAGCGCCCGACATGAGGCGCTGTTTTCTCCCAAGCACCAACCCTGTGTTGGTGCTTTTTTTTGCCCATTTTTTGGTCAAAACGGCCTGTAGCCCAATAGGGATAAGCGCTTGTAGCTTTCAAAAAGATAGCGCAGCAGTGCCACAATCGCCGCCATGGAATGGATTGTTATCACGCTGGCCTCGCTGCTGGCCGGCTTTGTGGATGCCATCGTCGGCGGCGGTGGGCTGATTTTGTTGCCGGCGCTGTTTGCCACCTTTCCCAGCGCACCACCGGCCACGCTGCTGGGCACCAACAAGGCCGGCTCGGTCTGGGGCACGGCCATGGCGACTTGGCAATACAGCCGCCGGGTGCAAATTCGCTGGCACGCCATGCTGCCGGCGGCGCTGGCCGGCTTTGGCGGCGCCTTTGCCGGCGCATGGGCGGTGACGGCCCTGTCGCCCGACTTTTTGCGCAAACTGCTGCCGCTGGTGCTGGTGTGCGTGCTGGGCTACACGCTGGCCAAAAAGGAACTGGGCCGCCACCACGCGCCGCGCTACGCAGGCCGGGCCGAATGGGTCGCCGCCAGCCTGATTGGCGTCACCATTGGTTTTTACGACGGCTTTTTTGGCCCGGGCACCGGCAGCTTTTTTGTCTTTTTGTTTGTGCGCCTGCTGGGCTACGATTTTTTAAACGCCTCGGCCTCGGCCAAGCTGCTCAACGTCTCGACCAACATTGCGGCGCTGATTTTGTTCTCGCTCAAAGGCCATATTTGGTGGCACTTTGCCCTGCCGCTGGCGCTGGCCAATGTGCTGGGCAGCGTGCTGGGCACGCACATGGCCTTGAAGCACGGCACCGGCTTTGTGCGCGGCATTTTTATCTTGGTGGTCAGCGTGCTGATTTTGAAAACCGGCTACGACGGCTTTGTCCGCTGAGCACGCCCAAGCCTGCGGCGAGCGGGGTTTTAGGGTTGCCCCCATAGGCGCCACGCGCAGGCCACAATTTATAATCGCCTGCTTTTTGATACGTTTTGACACCCGCACCCCGGGCGCATTTCAGCCGCTCTTTTGGCCCCCGTTCCGGCTGCGTCGACCCACCAGCCGGTTTTGTCCCTGACCACCCCGCAGACAAACCCCTCTCCCCATGAAATTCTTTAAAGCCCTCGCCACCACCCTTGCCGTGTGCGCCGCCTTCTCTGGCGCTTCCGTGCAAGCCCGCACCATCGAGGCCATCCAAAAAGACGGCACCATTTTGCTGGCCACCGAGGGCCAGTTTGCCCCGTTCAACTACTTCAAGGGCAGCACACTGACCGGCTTTGAGGTCGAAGTGGCCGAGCTGGTCGCCAAAAAAATGGGCCTGAAAATCAAATGGAAAACCATCGGTTTTGACGCCTTGCTCACGGGCCTCAAGCAAGACCGCTGGGACTTGGTGATTGCCTCGCACGGCATCACCGAAGAGCGCGCCAAGGCCGTCACCTTCGCCGCGCCGCACTACTGCTCGGGCGGCATGGTGATTGCCATGGACCCGGCCATTCGCAGCGCCAAAGACCTGGGCGGCAAAATCGTCGCGGTGCAAACCGGCACCAGCTATTTAGAAAACGTGCAAAAGGTCGCCACCATCAAGGAAATGAAAAACTTTCCGACCGACGTCGATGCGCGCAGCGCCTTGGTGTCCAAGCGCGTCGATGCGTGGGTGACCGACCGCTTTGTCGCCAAAGAAGTCGCCGCTAAAAACCCCGACGCTGGCTTCAAGCTGGGCGAGATGGTGTTTATTGAGCAAATTGCCTCTGCCGTCACCAAGGGCAACACCGGCTTGGCCGACGCGTGGAACAAAGCGCTGGCCGCCACCATGGCCGATGGCAGCTACGCCGCCGTCTCGACCAAGTACTTCAACGAAGACGTGCGCTGCCATTGAGCAGGGACACTTGACGCCTTTACATGCTCATCGCACTTTGGCCGCACCACTGGAGCCGCCAGCAACGCAGTAACGCCACGCTGGTCGCCGCCCTGATTTTGATGGTGCTTGCGCTGGCCTTTTTAGGCCAGCTGTTGTCGTTTCTGCCCGAGCCGATTGGCTCGAACGCGCAGGCGTTTTCTGACGGCGCGCGCACCACGCTGTGGCTGACGCTGGTCAGTGGCAGCGTCGGTTTGGTGCTGGGCACCAGCGCGGCGCTGGGGCGCACTTCGCGCTGGCGCGCACTGCGCTGGATAGCGCGGTTTTACATCTGGGTCATTCGCGGCACGCCGCTGTTGGTGCAGATTTTGTTTGTCTACTTTGCCCTGCCGGTGCTGGTGCCGGGGCTTAATTTGCCCGACTTTGCCGCCGCCGTGGTGGCGCTGGGCCTGAACGTCGGTGCCTACAACGCCGAAGCCGTGCGCGCCGGTCTGCTGGCGGTGCCGCGCGGCCAGACCGAAGCGGCGCGCGCGCTGGGGCTGGGGCGGATGCACGTGTTTATGGACGTGGTATTTCCGCAGGCTTTCAAAATCTCGCTACCGCCGCTGGTCAGCAACTTTGTCGCGCTGCTGAAGGACTCGTCGCTGGCCTACGCCATTGGCGTGGTCGAGCTGACCAACGTCGGCAACCGCATCCAGTCGGCCACTTTTCAGCCGATTGCCACGCTGTCCACGGTGGCCGTCACCTACCTGCTGCTGACCACGCTGGTGACGCAAATCTCCAACGCCATCGAGTACCGCTTTGACGTCGAAGGGCGCGGCCAATGAGCGCCATCCATCCCGCCCCAGCGGTCGCCACGCCCTGCATCGTGGCCGAGAAAGTCTGCAAATCGTTTGGCACGCACCAAGTGCTGCGCGACGTCTCAACGCACTTCAACAGCGGCGAGGTGACGGTCATCATCGGCGCCTCGGGCTCGGGCAAAAGCACGCTCTTGCGCGCCATCAACCGCTTGGAGCCGCACGACAGCGGCAGCATTCGCATCGATGGCGTCGAAGTGACCGACGACATCCAGACCCTGCAACGCCAGCGCTGCGAGGTCGGCATGGTGTTTCAGCAGTTCAACCTGTTTGGCCACCTGAGCGTGCTGGACAACATCACGCTGGCACCGCGGCGCATTCGGCGCACCGCGCGCGCGCAGGCCAACGAGCAAGCCATGGTGCTGCTGCGCCGCGTCGGCATGCAAGAGCACGCGCACAAATACCCGTGGCAGCTCTCGGGCGGCCAGCAGCAGCGCGTAGCCATTGCGCGTGCGCTCGCCATGCAGCCCAAGGTGATGCTGTTTGACGAGCCGACCAGCGCCCTCGACCCCGAAATGGTGCAAGAGGTGCTGGACGTGATGCGCGAGCTGGCGCGCGGGGGCATGACGATGATCGTCGTCACCCACGAAATGGGCTTTGCCCGCGAGGTGGGCGACCGGGTACTGTTCTTTGACCAAGGCCGCATTGCCCACGACGCGGCGCCGGCCGACTTCTTTGACAACCCCGGTAACGAGCGCATCCGCGCCTTCATCGGTAAGCTGGGCGCTTAAAGCGCACCCCGGCACTCCCGGCCCGACGCCTTCGCGGCGCCGGGCCTTATTTTTTTGGTCTGTTTTTTTATGCGTCCTGAACGTCTTGGCCTGTGGGCCCTGCTCTTGGTCACCATGGTTTGGGGGACTACTTTTCCGGCCATGAAACTGCTCTCGGGCCAGCTCGATGCGCTGCAAATTATTTGGCTGCGCTTTGCCATTGCTTTGCTGGTGCTGGGCCCGCTGTGGCTGGATATGCAGCGCAACGAGCGCCGCTGGGGCGCGCTGCTGGGCACGCTGCTGTTTTTGGCGTTTTGGCTGCAAATTGAAGGGCTGGCGCGCACCAGCAGCAACCGCAACGCCTTTGTCACCGGACTGAACGTGCTGGTGGTGCCGCTGCTGGCGATGCTGGTGCTGCGCCGGCGCTACGGCTGGCGTCTGTGGGCGGCCTGCGCCATGGCGCTGGGCGGCATGGTGATGATGTTCCACGAGGATGCGCCGTGGAACTGGGGCGACACGCTGACGCTGATCAGCACGCTGTTTTATGCCATCTACATCTTGGTGCTGGAGCGCTGCGCGCAGCGCACCCAAGCCGCACCGCTGCGCGCCACGCGCATGGCGGCGGTGCAGGCCAGCGTGATGTTTGCCGCCGCCAGCGCGCTGTTGCTGCTGCGCCCCGGCGGTATGGACTGGACGGCGCAACTGGCCGAGCTGGGCACCTCGGCGTGGACGGCGCTGATCTACCTGGGCTTGCTGGCCAGCGTGTTGGTGGTGACGCTGCAAGCCTGGGGCCAGCAGCGCGTGGACGCCATGCGCAGCGCCATCGTCTTTGGACTGGAGCCAGTGTTTGCCGCCCTGACCGCGTGGCTGATGCTGGGCGAGCGCATGGGCTTGGTGGCCATCAGCGGCGCGGCGCTGGTGGTGGCGGCGCTGGTATTTAGCCAAATGGCACCGCCGCGTGCCGCCAGCAGCACTATTAATAAGTGAGCTAGTAGCGCACGTATTGATGGACTTTCAGCTAGTTTAAGCAGTCAAACCGTTTAAACACGTGCGCTAACAGCTATCATTTTTTAATTGACCTTGAAGGCGCGCACCACCTGCTCCAAGTGCTCGGCCTGCTGTTGCAGCGATTGCGCGGCAGCGGCGGCTTGCTCGACCAAGGCGGCGTTTTGCTGGGTGGCTTGGTTCATGTTGTCGATGGCATGGCCGACGCTCTCGATGCCGCTGCTCTGGGCGGCGCTGGCCGCCAAAATTTCGGCCATGGTGTCGGTCACGTGGCGGATGCTGTCGACGATGTCGTTCATGGTGCTGCCGGCCTGCTGCACCAGGCTACTGCCCGCATCCACTTTGCTCACCGAGTCGCTGATCAGCGCTTTGATCTCGTGCGCCGCATCGGCCGAGCGCTTGGCCAAGCTGCGCACTTCCGCCGCCACCACGGCAAAGCCACGGCCTTGTTCGCCGGCGCGCGCGGCTTCGACGGCGGCGTTGAGCGCCAAAATATTGGTCTGAAAAGCAATGCCGTCAATGACCGAAATGATGTCGACAATGCGCTTGCTGGAGGTGTTGATGGAGGCCATGGTGTCAATCACCCCCGCCACCACCGTGCCACCGCGCAGCGCCACGTCCGAGGCCGACTGGGCCAGCTGATTGGCGCGGCGTGCGTGGTCGGCATTTTGGTTGACAGCGGCAGTGACCTCGGCCATGGAGGCGGTGGTGTGCTCCAGCGTGCTGGCCTGCTGCTCGGTGCGGCTGGACAAGTCCAGATTGCCGCTGGCGATGTCGCTGGAGGCGCTAAAAATGGTGTCGGTGCCGACGCGCACTTGGCGCACCACTTTCTCTAGGCCCGCGTTCATCTCTTTGATGGCTTGCTGCAACTGGCCCATTTCGTTGTGCGAGGTCACTTGGACTTGTTGGGTCAGGTCGCCGCCAGCAATGCCTTTGGCTACGCTGATGCAATCCTCCAGCGGGCGCGTCACCACCCGGCGGATAAACGGGTAAATCAGCATCAGCACCGGAATGCAGGTCAGCAGCGCCATCCAAATGGATTTGAGGCGCTGGTCGGCCAAGCTGGCGTTGACCTTGTCCAAAGACACCTTCATGCTCACCACCCCCAGCACCGAGCCCTCAGGCACCTGGTGGCAGGTGGTGCAGTCTTTGCCCAGCGAATTCTTCGAGGCCAGCGTTGGCCGCACCGAGCGCAGGTACTCGCCGTCTTGGTTGGACTCGACCCGCGCCACCGCCTGGCCCGATTGCAGCACCTGCTGCTCCAGAGCGTCTGGTTTGGAGTCGTCTTTTTCGGTGCCGGCGCCAAAGGCTTGGATGACAGCTTGACCGCGCAAGACGCGCACATCGCGAATGGCGCCCAGGCTTTTGATCTGATCCAGAAACACATCGCGCTGGTCGACGGTGCCGGTCACCATCATCCCCGTCAGGCCGGCCATGGTGGCGTCGTGCATGGTGCTAGAAAAATCGACCGCCTGCTCCAGCGCCGCTTGCCGCGTCACATGGCCTTGCCAGATGATCACGCAAGTCCACACCACCAACAGCGCAGCGCCAATCGTGCCCAGCAGCTGAACCCAGATTTTGTATTTGACAGTGTTCACACATTCCCCTGGTAATAAAGCGCACCCGGCAGTCAGCACACTTTGGCACCCAGTTTAAGCTGCGCGCGCTGAAATGTGGGACGCATTGGCGTCGCAGTTTGCACCCAGCAGCACCACACCAATGCTATCAATACATGAGCTAATAGCGCACGTTTTTAATGGCTTTCAGACTGATTTATCTCTGAAACGCCCTAAACATCTGCGCTATTAGCTATTGTTTTTGAAGACTTATTGCAGCGCTGCCGTGGGCAACATATCCAGTGCCCGGCGCGGTGTGCCTATGGGCGCTGAGGCCAAGCCTTTGCGCACAGCGGCCATGTCTTCTTCGCTGGGGTACTGGCCCAGCAGCACATAGTCAAACACCCGCCGGGCAATGGGCGCGGCCACGCCGGCGCCCCAGCCGGCGTTTTCAACAATCACTGCCAGCGCAATTTGCGGATCGTTGGCCGGGGCAAAGGCGATGTAGACAGCGTGGTCGCGCTGGTGCTCTTGCAGTTTGGCGCTGTTGTATTTGTCTTTTTGGCCAATCGTCACCGCCTGCGCCGTGCCGGTTTTGCCGCCCGACAAATATGGTGCGCCAGCAAACACCCGCGTCGAGGTGCCCTCTTGCGTCACGCCGACCATGGCTTTGCGAATCACCTCAACATTGGCCGGCTTGTAGCCTAGGTTGACGGGCGGCGGCGCGGGCACCGGCTGCATCACCCGGGTGACGGCGTCTTGCGTGCCCAGCAGCAGGCGCGGCTGGTATTTGATGCCGTTGTTGGCCAGCACGGCGGTGGCCTGCGCCAATTGCAGCATGGTGAAGGTGTTGTAGCCCTGGCCAATGCCGAGCGAAATGGTCTCGCCGGCGTACCATTTTTTCTGCTCTGTGCGGCGGTAGGCCTTGCGCTTCCAGTCTTGGCTGGGCAGCACGCCGCGCACTTCACCGTTGACATCAATACCGGTGATTTGACCAAAACCAAACGGCGCCATGAAGTCGTGCATGGTGTCCACCCCCAACTCGTTGGCCAGCGAGTAGTAATAGACGTTGCTGGACTTGACGATGGAGCGGTGCATATCCACCGCTCCCAGCGCACTGCCGTGGCTGCGAAAGGTGTGGCCGCCAAACGTCCACGTGCCGCCGTCTTGGATAACGGTGCTGGCCGCGCGCTTGCCGGTCTCCAGCGCTGCCAGCGCCATAAACGGCTTGTAGGTCGAGCCCGGCGGATACGTGCCGCGCAGCGCCCGGTTGATAAGCGGGCGATCGAGCGAGGTGTTGAGCGCCTGCCAGCTCTCTTGGTCAATGCCATCGACAAACAGGTTCGGATCAAAGGTCGGTTTGCTGACAAAGGCCAGCACTTCGCCGTTTTTGGGGTTGATGGCCACCAGCGCACCACGGCGATCGCCAAACAGGTCTTCGACCATTTTTTGCAGGCCAATGTCCAGCGACAGCATCACCGTGCTGCCCGGCGTGGCGGCAAAGCCGCTCAGGCGGCGAATGGCGCGCCCGCCAGCCGACGTCTCTAGCTGCTCGACGCCGGTCAGGCCGTGCAGTTGCGCCTCGTAGCTTTGCTCAATGCCCAGCTTGCCGATGTATTCGGTGCCACGGTAATTGGCCTCGTCGTCTTCGCTCTCTTGGATTTGCGCTTTTTCAGTCTGGTTGATGCGCCCGATGTAGCCAATGGCATGGCTGGCCACTTCGCCCAGCGGGTAACTGCGAAACAGCCGCGCCTTCACATCGACCCCTGGAAAGCGGTAGCGCTGCACGCTAAAGCGCGCCACTTCTTCGTCGCTCAAGCGGGTGCGAATCGGCAGCGAGTCAAAGTTGCGCGACTCGTCCATCAGGCGCTTAAAGCGGCGCCGGTCGCGCTGGTGGATGTCGACAATCTCGCCCAGCGCGTCAATGGTTTCGGCCACGTTGCCCACCTTGGAGGGCGTGATCTCCAGCGTGTAGGCGGCGTAATTGGTCGCCAACACCACGCCGTTGCGGTCCAAAATCAAGCCCCGGTTGGGCACCACCGGAATGATGGAGGTGCGGTTGCTCTCAGCGCGCTCGGCAAAGTCTTCGTAGCGCACCACCTGCAAAAACACCAGCCGCGCCACGATCAGCGTAAACGCCAAAAACACCACGATGCCGATCACAATCGCACGCTGGCGAAAGCGCACGGCATCGACCTCGGTATTGCGCAGCTCCGTCATGACAGCGGCCGCACGCGCTGGAGGCAGCGCTCACAACGCATACAACTCATAGGGGGCGGTTTTCATCTTTGTCTGGCGGGCGCCGCTGCGGTGCCAGCAATATCCAGCCGACCAAGGGCCACAGCAAGGCTTCTAGCAGCGGCGCAGCCAGCAGCTCCCAACCCGGAAACAGCCCGCCCGAGATCATCCGCAGCAACACCTGTAGCGCATGGATAGCGGCCAGCAGCGGAATCATGTGCAGCGCCTGCTCCCACGCGCCAAACCACGTCAGGCGCCGGCGCGCTTCGTGTGCGCCATACATCAGCAGCGAATAAGCCAGCGCGTGTTGGCCAAGCAAGGCCGATTGGCTGACATCCATGCACAGCCCCAGCGCAAACGCCACGCCAATGCCAACGCGCGAGGGCTGGTGTACGCCCCAAAACGCCAGCAGCAGCATCAGCAAGTCGGGCGCCCACGGCACCCGCCCCAAGGGCAGCATATTTAGCGCCAAGCCAGCCACCAAGCTGGCGACGATAAAGGCCGGGTTGACCGGCATCAGCAGCGGTTGCCCGCGCGGCATGATCATCAGTGCGCCTTCTTTTTGACCGGCGGGACCGGCTCGGGCTGGGGGCGCGCGGGCAGTTGGTCTGCCACCGACTTGAGCAGCATCACGTGGCGCGTGCCTTCAATTTGGGCAATCGGGCGGCAGTAAATGCGCGCAAAAGCCGAGTCCGCGCGGCGCTCGACATGCAACACCCGCGCCACCGGCAGGCCGGGCGGGTAGACGCCATCGAGGCCGCTGGTGGTCAGCACATCGTCCTCTTTGACGTCGGCGTTGGCCGAGACAAAGCGCAACTCCATACCGCCGCCGTGGCTGGCCGCAGGGTCGCCATAGGCCACGCCGCGCGCCCCGGTGCGCGAGTTGAGCACCGGAATCGCCTGCTCGCGGTCGGTCAGCAGCGTCACTTCGCTCAGGTAAGGATAGACGCGCGTGACTTGGCCCAAAACGCCCGACTCGTCCATCACCGGCGAACCAATCTCAACGCCGTGGCTGCCTCCTTGGTCAACCACCACGCGGCGGGTGTAGGGGTCGGCGCTGTCGTACAAAATTTGGGCGGCTTGGGCCGAAGTCACCAAGCGATCGCGCAAGCCCAGCAGACCGCGTAAACGGGCGTTTTCTTGCAGCAGTTGATCGGCTTGGGTGGCGCGCTCGGACATCAAAATCAAGGCTTGGCGCGCGCCAGCGGCTTCGGCTTGTGAGCGCTGCAAGGCCTGCAAGTAGCCGGCGCTTTGGCCCATGGCTTCGACCGGTTTGAGCATCAGCCACTGCACCGGGTACAGCGCCAGCGCCACCAAGTTGCGCAGCGGGTCAGTGACCTTAAAGCGCGCGTCGGCCACCATCAAAAACAGGGCCAAGGCGCTGCACAAGATCAGTTTGGAAACCGGCGACGGCCCTTGTCGCAAAAACGAGGGCGCGTGCCGGTCAAGCGTTCCGGCCGGGGGCATGCTGGGGGCGCTCGGTCAAGGGCGGCGAGGCCGGATCACTCGCTGGTGAAAATGCCGACTGCGCGGTCTAGGCTTCCCAGCGCAATACCGCAGCCGCGCACCACGCAGGTCAGCGGGTCTTCGGCCACCAGCACCGGCAGGCCGGTTTCTTCGGACAGCAAGCGGTCAAGGTCGCGCAACAGCGCGCCGCCGCCGGTGAGCATCATGCCGCGCTCGGCAATGTCGGCGCCCAGCTCGGGCGGGGTTTGCTCCAGCGCGTTTTTCACGGCGGAGACGATTTGGTTCAGCGGCTCGGTCAGCGCTTCAAGCACTTCGTTGCTGGAAATGGTGAAGCTGCGCGGCACGCCCTCGCTCAGGTTGCGCCCGCGCACTTCCAGCTCTTTCACCTCGGAGCCGGGAAAGGCCGAACCGATATTTTTCTTAATCAACTCAGCAGTGGGCTCGCCAATCAACATGCCGTAGTTGCGGCGGATGTAGCTGATGATGGCCTCGTCAAACTTGTCACCACCGACGCGCACGCTGCCTTTGTAGACCATGCCGCCCAAGCTGATAACGCCGACTTCGGTGGTGCCGCCGCCAATATCAACCACCATCGAGCCGGACGCTTCCGACACCGGCAGGCCGGCGCCAATGCCAGCGGCCATGGGCTCTTCAATCAAATAAACAGCGGTGGCGCCCGCAGCTTCTGCTGCGTCTTTGATAGCGCGGCGCTCGACTTGGGTCGAGCCGCAGGGCACACAAATGATGATGCGCGGGCTGGGGGTGAGTAAATTGCGCGGGTGCACCATGCGGATGAACTGCTTGATCATCTGCTCGGTGATGACAAAGTCGGCAATCACGCCGTCTTTCATCGGGCGAATCGCTTCGATGTTGCCGGGCACTTTGCCCAGCATGGCCTTGGCTTCGCGGCCGACGGCCTGGATCACTTTTTTGCCATGCGGGCCGCCTTCGTGGCGAATGGCGACAACTGAGGGTTCATCCAGTACGATACCCTTGTCGCGGGCGTAAATCAGGGTGTTTGCGGTGCCAAGGTCAATGGCCAAATCGGTGGAGAAATACCGACGGAAAACTCCGAACATTCAAAAATCCTCTCGGGCACGGCATGCGCTTCGGCCTGCCATCGCCGGGTTTAGGGGGCCAAACGGGCTCTTTTTCGCACAATGACGGGCGTTGTCGAGGGTATTGCGGCAAAGGCGGGATAATACCGCATCCCCTGTGAATAACTCTGTCGCACTTGCGCCAGATCACAGATTTACATCCCGTTTCCGACGCATCTTTTCCACTATGGCATTGACTTCTCAGGACATTGATCGCTTGGCCCATTTGGCCCGGCTCGAACTCAGCGCCGACGAGAGCGCGCATATGTTGCAGCACCTCAACGGCTTTTTTGCCACCGTCGAGCATATGCGCGGCGTCGATACCACCGGCATCACGCCCCTGCCGCATCCTTTGGCCGCCATTCAAAGCGTAGCGCTGCGCCTGCGCGAAGACATTGCCAGTGAACCCAATCAGCGCGAGGCCAACCAGCGCAGCGCCCCAGCCGTCGAGCGCGGCTTGTTTTTGGTTCCCAAAGTGATCGAATAAGCGAATAAGCGAATAAGGCCGACCGTATGACGATCTCCACCACCCCTTTGCACGACCTGAGCCTAGCCGCACTGGCCGCCGCCCTGCGCCAGCGCGACATCAGCGCCACCGAAGCCGCGCAGTATTTTCTTGCCCGCGCCCACCAACACGCCAACCTGGGTGCCTACGTCGCGTTGAACGCCGACGCCACCCTGGCCCAAGCCGCCGCTGCCGACGCCCGCTTGGCCGCTGGCAACGCTGGCGCGCTTGAAGGCGTGCCGCTGGCGCACAAAGACATCTTTGTCACGCGCGACTTCCCGACCACCGCTGGCTCGAAGATGCTGGCCGGCTACCAATCGCCGTTTGACGCCACCGTCGTCAGCCAACTGGCCAACGCCGGTGCGGTGACGCTGGGCAAGCTCAACTGCGACGAGTTCGCCATGGGCTCGACCAACGAAAACTCCGCCGTGGCCGCCATCGGCTTTGACGCCCCAGCCCCGGTGCGCAACCCGTGGAACCTCAACCACGTGCCCGGCGGCTCCTCCGGTGGCAGCGCTGTCGCTGTCGCCGCGCGTTTGCTGCCCGGCGCCACCGGCAGCGACACCGGCGGCTCGATTCGCCAGCCGTCCAGCTTTTGCGGCATCACCGGCATCAAACCCACCTATGGCCGGGCGTCCCGCTACGGCATGGTGGCCTTTGCCTCCAGCCTCGACCAAGCCGGCCCCATGGCCCGCAGCGCCGAAGACTGCGCACTGCTGCTGTCAACGATGTGCGGCCCAGATGTCGAGCGCGACTCCACTTCGCTGGATATGCCGCCTGAAGACTTCAGCCGCTCGCTCAACGACTCTTTGGCCGGCCTGCGCATCGGCGTGCCGAAAGAGTTTTTTGGCGACGGTTTGGCCGCTGATGTGCGCGCCGCCGTCGATGCTGCGCTGAGCGAATACAAAAAGCTCGGCGCCACGCTGGTGCCCATCAGCCTGCCGCGCACCGAGCTGTCAATCCCGGTGTACTACATCATTGCCCCGGCCGAGGCCAGCTCCAACCTGAGCCGCTTTGATGGCGTGCGCTTTGGCCACCGCGCCAAAGACTTTGCAGACCTTGAAGACATGTACAAAAAGAGCCGCGCCGAAGCCTTTGGCCCCGAGGTCAAGCGGCGCATCATGACCGGCGCTTATGTGCTCTCGCACGGCTACTACGACGCCTACTACCTGCAAGCGCAAAAAATCCGCCGCATGATTGCCGACGATTTCCAGCAAGCCTTTAAAGACTGCGACCTGATTGCCGGCCCGGTGGCCCCGGCCGTAGCGGGTCTGCTGGGCGCCAGTGGCGGCGACACGCTATCGACCTACTTGGCCGACATCTATACCCTGCCCGCCTCGCTGGCCGGCCTGCCGGGCATGAGCCTGCCCGCCGGCTTTGGCGCGGGCGGCCTGCCCGTTGGCCTGCAGCTGATTGGCAATTATTTTTCTGAAGCACGTTTGCTGAACGCCGCGCACCGCTTCCAGCAAGCCACCGACTTTCACCTCCAAAAGCCGGAGGGCATCTGAACATGACCGCCAAACTCATCCACGGCTACGAAGTCGTTATCGGCTTTGAAACCCACACCCAGCTGGCCACCCAAAGCAAAATTTTCAGCCGCGCCAGCACCGCCTTTGGCGCTGAGCCGAACACGCAGGCCAGCGCCGTCGATTTGGCGCTGCCCGGCACGCTGCCGGTGATGAACCGCGAAGCCGTCACTTGCGCTATCAAATTGGGACTGGCCCTTGGCTCCAGCATTGCGCCCGAGAGCATTTTTGCCCGCAAAAATTACTTCTACCCCGACTTGCCCAAGGGCTACCAAATCAGCCAATTCGAGATTCCGGTGGTGCAGGGCGGCGAGCTGTCGTTCTTGCTGGGCGAAGAGAAAAAAACCGTGCGCCTGGTGCGCGCCCACTTGGAAGAAGACGCCGGCAAGTCGCTGCACGAGGACTTCATTGGCCAGTCGGGCATTGACCTGAACCGCGCTGGCACGCCGCTGCTAGAAATCGTCACCGAGCCGGATATGCGCTCCAGCGAAGAAGCCGTGGCCTACGCCAAAGAGCTGCACAAGCTGGTGACCTGGATTGGCATTTGCGACGGCAATATGCAAGAAGGCTCGTTTCGCTGCGATGCCAACGTCTCGGTCAGAAAGCCCGGCGCAGAGCTGGGCACGCGGCGCGAAATCAAGAACCTCAACAGCTTCAAAAATATGCAGCAGGCGATGGATTACGAGATTCGCTGGCAAATTGAAGAGCTGGAAGATGGCCGCGCCATCCAACAAGCCACGGTGCTGTTCAACCCCGACACCGGCGAAACCCGCGCCATGCGCAGCAAAGAAGACGCGGCCGATTACCGCTACTTTCCCGACCCCGACCTGCCGCCGCTGGTGGTGGCCAGCGAGTGGGTTGAGCGCGTGCGCAGCGAAATGGCCGAGCTGCCGCGCGTGATGGCGGCGCGCTTTGTGCAGGACTACGCCCTGCCCGAGTACGACGCCACCCTGCTGACGCAAAGCAAAGCCATGGCGGCCTATTTTGAAGAAGCCGCCAAAACCAGTGGCCAGGCCAAACTGGTCAGCAACTGGGTGATGGGCGAAGTTTCGCGCCGCCTGAATTTGCAAGACGCTGGAATGGAAACCGGTATTGCAGCCGCCCCGGTCAACGCCGCGCAACTGGCGCAAATGGTGGCGCGCATTGCCGACGGCACCATCAGCAACGCAGCGGCGCGCCAAGTGTTTGAAGCGCTGTGGAGCGGCGAGGCGACAGACGTCGATGCCGTCATCGAGGCCAAAGGCCTGAAACAAATGAATGACAGCGGCGCACTCGAAAAAATCGTCGATGACGTGATTGCCGCCAACCCCGGCAACGTCGAACAGGTCAAGGCCGGCAAGGACAAAGCCTTTAACGCGCTGGTCGGCCAAATCATGAAGGCCAGCAAAGGCAAGGCCAACCCACAGCAGGCCAGCGACTTGCTGCGCGCGCGCTTGGGCGGCTAAAGGCTCTTGCGGATGGGCGCGCGGCACAGCGCACGGGATGTGCGGTTTTTTGCTTGACAAATACCGTACACCAAGCCAACGAAACCTTTTGGAACAAAATACAATGACCCAGACAAGTCTGTATTTTTAGAGTTCTTACCCACCTCTTGCACAAGGATGCCGATGAAACTTTCCGTACCGTCCTGGGCGGTTGCTGGGGTTATGGCCACCCTGGCCACGGCATCGGTGCCTGCCGCCAACCATCTGACCCAGATTCAAAGCACCGGGCAGATGCGGGTGTGCATCTGGCCGGATTACTACAGCATCTCGCTGCGCGACCCGCGCACGCAGCAGCTCTCGGGCATTGACATCGACCTAGCGCACGAACTGGCCCGCGACCTGGGCGCCAGCGTGCAATTTGTCGACAGCTCCTTTGCCCGCCTGGTACCGGATGTGCTGGAAGAGCGCTGCGACGTGGCCATGTTTGCCATTGGCATCATCCCGCAGCGCCAGCAGGTGCTGCGCTTTACGCAGCCCTATCTGGCCAGCGACGTGATGGCCATCACCACGCGCAGCAACCGCAAAATCCGCACCTGGGCCGACATTGACCTACCGGGCATCGTCGTGGCCGTGGCCAAGGGCACGCTGCACGAGTCCTTGATGCGCGAGCGCCTGAAAAATGCCCAACTCATCGCACCCGCCACCCCGCACGCCCGCGAGCAAGAGGTGCAGTCGGGCCGGGCCGATGTGTTCATCACCGACTTTCCGTACTCGCGCCGCATGCTGGCAACCACCGATTGGGCGCGGCTGGTGGCCCCCTCCGGCACGTACCACCTCACCTCCTATGCCTGGGCCGTCAAGCCCGGCG
>JAGNSH010000120.1 GCA_017988165.1 Giesbergeria sp.
CGCACATCGGCTGGGTCACCGCCCAACTCGCGCCCCAGTGAGCGCACCATCCAAGCCCCCAACAGCAGCGCCACGGCCAGCGCCAGCACCGCCAAGCCCATGGCCAGTGTGCGCATTTGATTGGCGTTGTGGTGCGTCTGGTCGTGTACCAGTGTTTGGCTTTTGCCGGCGCTGGCCATGTGCTCTAACAGCGCCGCGCGCAATTTACGCCATGCCGGCGTCTCTTGCGCGTTCAGCAGCGCCATGGCGGCCGCCACATCGCTGCGCGCCAGTGTGCGCACTTGGGCTTGCACCTGCGCCTGCGTGGCGCGCAAGCCCTCTAGCGCAGCCACCTGGGCCGCCAGCGGCGTGTCTTGGGCCACGCGCAGGGTTTGGCTAAAGGCTTTGTCATACGACTGGTTGGCGGCGTCGAGGTTTTCATACGCCTTGACGTTTTCCGGGTCGAGCAAGATGTTGCGCAGCGCTTGGCCGCTTTGCAGCCCTTGCGCATACATCTGCGACAGGCCCGAGGCCAGCGCCTGGTCGGTGCCGATGTAGCGGCTGAAGTCGTTTTGCACGCGCATCAGCGCCCACAAACTGACCGCCAAAGCCACAGTGAACAACGCAGCGGGCAGCGCTGTAAAAAGAAAGAGTCGGGTAGAAAATCGCATCGCTGCATTGTCCACACAAAGACCAAGGCTATGCCCCGTATTGACGCTATAGACAAACGCCCTCAAAGCACCGTAGAGGCAGCATTGCTACAAGCTACAAGCCACAAGCCTGAACGCCTCAGTGCCCCAACGCCAGCAACGGCCCAGACGAGGGCAGGCGGAAGGTGCCCACAGCCTCGCCCAAGCGCTGCGATTGGTCGCTCAGGCTCAGGCTGGCGGCGGTGGACTCTTCGACCAGCGCGGCGTTTTGCTGCGTCATTTGGTCCAGCTCGCTGATGGCAGTGTTGACTTGGCCAATGCCGTCGGACTGCTCGGACGCAGCCGAAGTGATCTCGCCAATGATGTCGCCCACGCGCTGCACCGAGCCGACGATCTCGTCCATGGTGGTGCCCGCGTCTTGCACTTGGCGCGCACCCGATTCGACCTTTTCGACCGAGGTGCCGATCAGCGCCTTGATCTCGCGCGCCGCCTCGGCGCTGCGCCCGGCCAGGGAGCGCACCTCCGACGCCACCACCGCAAAACCGCGCCCTTGCTCGCCCGCGCGGGCCGCTTCCACGGCGGCGTTGAGCGCCAAGATGTTGGTCTGAAACGCAATGCTGTCGATGACGCCAATGATGTCGGCAATCTTGCGCGAGCTGTGGTTGATCTCGCCCATGGTCTGCACCACTTGGCCCACCACTTGGCCGCCGCGCGCGGCCACTTCAGCCGCCGACGTGGCCAGCTGATTGGCTTGGCGCGCCGCGTCCGCCGACTGGCGCACGGTGGCCGTGAGCTGCTCCATGCTTTGCGCGGTTTGCTGCAAGCTGCTGGCGGTTTGCTCGGTGCGGCTGGACAGGTCGTGGTTGCCCGAGGCAATCTCGGCGCTGGCCGTGGTGATGCTGTCCACCGCTGCACGCACCTGGCCCAGTGTCTGCACATAGTGCTGGCGCATTCCTTCGACCTCGTGGACCAGTGCGCCAATTTCATCTTGGCGCGTGGTGTGAAACGCTTCGGTCAAATCACCTTGGGCGATTTGCATGATGGCCTCGGTCAGCTCTTGCAGCGGCTGGCTGACGCTGCGGCGCAGCACCACAAACAGCCCCACGGCCAAGGCCACCACCGCCAAGGCCAGCAGTCCCCACACCGCCAGCGTGATTTGCTGCTGGCTGGCCATGGCCTCGCCGTTGGGCACTTCGGCCACCACCCACCAGCCGCTGCCTTCGGTCTTGCGCACCAGCGCCCACGGGTCGATGGCGTCACGGCTGCGCACCTGCACCGCATCGCGCACAAAACCATCGGGCGCGCTCGACAGTGCCGTCAAAAATGCCTGTGCTTGCGGATAAGCCTCCAGCACTTTTTTGCCGCGTGCCGTGGGGTGGGCGACAAACACCGCCTCGGCCAGCGACTGGCGCGGGTCGATGACGTAGACGCCGCCATGCTCAAAAAAGTGCGTCTGCGCGACCTGCTTTTCCAGCATGCCTTCAAACACGCTGATGTCGTTGCCGATATACAAAAGCGCCACCACCTGGCCGCCGCTGTTTTTGACCGGCAACATATAGCCCATGTACGGTTTGCCATCGACCACGGTGCGCCCGGCGTAGGGCTCGCCCTTTTGCGCCTGGACATAGGCGGGACTGCTGTGCTCCAGCGCGACGCCCATTTGGCGCTCGCCTTGGGCGTTTTTGATGGAGGTGGTGATGGCGACAAAGTCGTTGCCTTTTTTGGCAAACACGCTGGCAATGCCACCGGTTTCTTGGGCAAATTTGTCGACGGCGGTGGTGTCGCCGTTGACTGGCGCGCCGTAGCTCGACAGCTCGCCGGTCGATTCGTTGAGCTGCATCGACGCATCAAACTCGCGCTGAAAGCCCTTCATGGTGCGCTGCACCAGCTCGCGGTTGGTGGCGTCAGCGGCGTCCAGCGACTGCGCCACGCTCTGCGCCGTGTCGCCCACGCTGCGCACCACTTGGGCGCGCGTGTTGCGGTCGGTCAGCCACCACATGGCCGTGCCCACCAACACCAGCACCAGCGCCACCAAAGCAATCGCCAACAAAGTCACGCGGCGGGCCACAGAACGGTTCAGGGCAGCAGATGTGGCCATACAAAAATCTCCAAAAAGTAGTCATGCGCAACACAACACCAACACCTAAAACTGCGCGCGCGATGGATTCCACTTTATGGAAAACCCTCCCACGATCAATCGACAAAATCCCTTACGCAGTCCTGCGTACCGCCAGCCAAGCCAGGCCGGCCGACGTCCCAGCCGCTGGGCGGTACTCGCAGCCAACCCAGCCGCCATAGCCCAAGGCATCGAGCAGGTCAAACAGGTACGGGTAATGCAATTCGCCCCGGTCTGGCTCATGGCGCTCGGGCACGCCGGCAATTTGAATATGGCCAATGCGCCCCGTGGGCAAGTAATGGCGCAGCTTGGTCGCCACGTCGCCCTCGGCAATTTGGCAGTGGTACAAGTCCATCAGCACCTTCAAGTTGGGCGCCTGCACGGCATCCAGCAGCGCGTGGGCCTGCGCTTGGCTGCGCAAAAAGTACCCCGGCATATCGCGCTGGTTGATGGGCTCAATCAGCACCTCGCAGCCGCACTGCACCGCTGCCTGGGCCGCCCAGCGCAAGTTGGCTATGCACTGCTGGGTCAGCACGGCGTGCGCGGCGCCCACCGGCGCTATGCCCTGCATCAAGTGGATGCGCGGGCAAGCCAGCGCCTGTGCGTAATCCAGCGCCTGCAACACGCCGGCGCGAAACTCCGCTGCACGCCCCGGCAGCGCTGCCGTGCCGCGCTCGCCCGCGTCCCACGCTGCAGCCATCGCGGCCAAGTCCATACCCGCTGGCGGCGCATTGAACAGCACCTGCTGCAAGCCGTTGCCTTGCAAGCGCGCCGCCAGTTCAGCGGCCGGGTAGGCGTAGGGAAACAGGTATTCGACGGCAGTAAAACCGTCCGCCGCTGCGGCAGCAAAGCGCTGCAAAAAAGGCAGCTCGGTGTACATCAGCGTCAGGTTGGCGGCAAATTGGGGCATGGCAAAGGGGCCGTGGTCGGTCAAAAACAAAAGCGCAGCTTAGCGCGGCAACTGCAAGTGCGACAGCATCCATTAAGCGCGACACAACCAAATAAAGCGCGACATTTAAGCGCCCAAAGCGCGACAAACAACTGTCGTGCTTTGGGCGCGCACTCCTAAAATGGCGTCGCAATTGTCGTGCTATCGGCGCTATTTTGTCGCGCTACCGGCACTGTATTGACGTTCATTTGTCGCGCTGCGTTATATTCCATGACACGGCCAAGTCAGCGCCGGCCCGAAAGCTGCCCCAAAGGACACCCACCGATGCCGCGCATCACACTCAACGAAGAGCTTGCTCTGATCGAATCCATCATTGCCAGCCACCCGGCTGGCATTGGCATCTCGGCGCTGGAAGCGGCGATGCAGCAGCGCTTGGGCGCGCCAGCGCAGCGGCGCACCTTGCAGCGGCGCTTGCTCAAACTCATCGAAGAACAACGCTTGGTGACCGAGGGCGAAAGCATCGTCTTGGTCTACAAGAGCACCGCCCGCGCCGCCGCGCCGCGTACCGACACCGCCGCGCAGGCCAGCTTGGCCATGGCGCCAGCGCCCAGCCCGGCCACAGCCGACAAGCCGGGCAGTGCCAACAGCACCAACCACACCGCGCAGTCCTCCCACCCGCCAGCCGAAGCCGACGCCGCACCAGAAGCCGCCAGCGCAGCGCCAGAGCGCGAGGCCGAGCTAGAACTGCCGCTGTCGCCCGAGGGCGCCGCCGTCAGCGTGCAAGTGCGCCGCGCGCTGCGCTACCGCTGCCCGATTGGCTATCAGCTGGAGTTTCTGCACAGCTACCAACCCGGCGAGACGTTTTATTTGCCCGAAGCGACGCGGCGCCAACTGCACGCCCTGGGGCGCACGCCGCAGCACGGACAAGGCGCGGGCAGCTACGCGCGCGACATCGCACAGCGGCTGCAAGTGGATGTGTCGTGGGCTTCGGCCAAGCTAGAGGGCAACCGCTACCGCCACGCCGAGGTGCAGCACTTGATGGCGCAAGGGCGCAGCGCCAAGGGCCGCACGGCCATCGAAACGCAAATGCTGCTCAACCACCAAGCCGCCATCGCCCTGTTGATAGCCGACAGCGACGAGCTGGCCTTGGACGCCTTCAGCCTGAAAAACCTGCACGCCGTGCTGTCACAAGACTTGCTGCCCGACCCGCGCGCCAGTGGCCGACTGCGCCAGCGCCCGATAGAAATGTCCGCCACCGTGTTTGCACCGCTGGCCGACGCCGATCTGATTGCCGACAGCTTTGCCCTGCTGCTGGACAAAGCCGCCGCCATCACCGATCCGTTTGAGCAGGCGTTTTTTCTGCTGGTGCAGCTGCCCTACCTACAGCCGTTTGACGACGCCAATGCGCCGGTGGCGCGCTTGGGCGCCAACATTGCGCTCATCCAACACAACCTGTGCCCGCTGTCGTTTGTCGATGTGCCCCAGCACAGCTACCACCAAGCCATGCTGGGCGTGTCTGAACTCAATGACGTGGCCTTGCTGCGCGACCTGTTTGTCTGGGCTTACGAGCGCTCGTGCCAGCGCTACTTGGCGATCACGCAAAGCCTGGTCGAACCCGATCCACTGAAAATCCAGTACCGCCAAGCCTTGATTCAAGCGGTGCAAACCATCATCCAACAGCGCCAAGCACCCAGCGCCGCCGCTGTAGCCCAACTGGCGCAAGAGCACGCCCCCGCACCGCACCGCGCCGCCTTTGCCGAGATGCTCAGCGCCGCACTACAGCAGCTGCACGAAGGCAGCATTGCCCGCTACCGCCTGCGCCGCAGCGACTACTTGGCGTGGCAGCAAGCGCAAGGCCCCACACATGGCCCCACACAGGACGCAACAGCGGGCCCAGCATAAAATCAAGCCAAATTGGCCTCTAGCCCTTATACAGTAAGCGCTATTAGCTATCATTAAAGAAGCAAAATGACACCCGCCTGCGGCACTGCCAGCGCCAGCCGCATTCGCTACCATTGCCATCCTTTGGCGCATACGACGCCACACGGCCCTCCCCGACACCTTGCACCCTGCACCCGATTTATGACCTCCACCCCTCCCTCATTGATGCGCCGCATTGCCTTGGCAGTGAGCAGCTTTTTTGCCATCGTCGCTAATCCCACTTTTGCCGCTGACGTCTCGCGCCTGCGCACAGAAGGCGGCTGGCCCAAAGCGGCGCCGCCCGCACCAGCAGCACCACCAGCGCCACCGCCCGCTCCCGCACTGCAACTGGCACCCGAGACCGCCGCGCTGCAACTGCTGGGCCTGCTGCAACGCGAGGCGCGCTTTATCGACTTTGTCGAAGAAGACATCGCCACCTACAGCGACGCCGACATTGGCGCCGCCAGCCGCGTGGTCCACGAGGGCTGCCGCAAAGTGCTGCGCGAGCATTTCACGCTGACCGCCGTGCGCAGCGAAAGCGAAGGCCAGCGCCTGACGCTGCCCGCAGGCTTTGACGCTGGCGCCACGCGCGTCACCGGCAACGTCGTCGGCCAAGCGCCGTTCACCGGCACGCTGGCGCACCGCGGCTGGCGCGCGACCGACACCCGGCTACCCCAATTGGCCCCCGGCCACGACGCCACCGTGTTGGCCCAAGCGGAGATTG
>JAGNSH010000121.1 GCA_017988165.1 Giesbergeria sp.
GCGTGGTTGCAGACGACCAGTTGCTGGCCGTCGGTGGTTTCGGGTTGTGCGGTATTCCTGAGGCCTTGATCGACGCGCTGCGTGACTCGGGCGTGAAAAACCTGACCGTGATTTCTAACAATGCCGGCGTTGATGGTTTCGGCTTGGGCAAGCTGCTGGAGACACGCCAGATCAGCAAAATGATCTCCAGCTACGTTGGCGAGAACAAAGAGTTTGAGCGCCAATATTTGGCGGGCGAGCTGGCGCTGGAATTCACGCCCCAAGGCACGCTGGCTGAAAAGCTGCGCGCTGGCGGTGCGGGTATTCCGGCGTTTTTCACCAAAACCGGGGTCGGTACCTTGGTCGCCGAAGGCAAAGAGCTGCGCGAGTTTGACGGCGAAACCTACGTCATGGAGCGCGCACTGGTGCCCGAAGTGGCGCTGGTCAAGGCGCACCGCGCTGACAAGTCGGGCAATTTGCAGTTCCGCCTGACAGCGCGCAACTTCAACCCCGCCGTGGCAATGGCCGGCAAGATTTGCATTGTCGAAGTCGAAGAAATCGTTGAAACCGGCGACATGGTGCCCGATGAGGTGCATTTGCCGGGCATCTACGTGCACCGCATCGTGCACAACCCGAACCCCGAAAAGCGCATTGAAAAGCGCACCTTGAGCGAAACCAAATCTTAATTTTGCGTGGCAGTGCCGGGCGCAGTTCAGCCCAACGCACTGCCCGCAGTTGACCAGGAGAACACACTATGGCTTGGACACAAGATCAGATGGCTGCACGCGCGGCACAAGAACTCGAAGACGGTTTTTATGTCAACTTAGGTATTGGCATTCCGACGCTGGTGGCCAATTTCACCGGCGACAAAGAAGTGTGGTTGCAGTCAGAAAACGGCATGCTCGGCATTGGCCCGTTCCCGACCGAAGATCAAGTTGATGCCGACCTGATCAACGCCGGTAAACAAACCGTCACTACGCTGAAAGGCTCGTCGATTTTTGGCAGCCACGACAGCTTTGCCATGATCCGCGGCGGCAAAATCAATTTGTCCATCTTGGGCGCCATGCAAGTCAGCGCCAAAGGCGATCTGGCCAACTGGATGATCCCCGGCAAGATGGTCAAAGGCATGGGCGGCGCGATGGATTTGGTGGCGGGCGTCAAGCGCGTCATCGTGCTGATGGAGCACGTGGCGCGCAAAAAAGACGGCACCGAAGATATGAAAATCTTGCCCGAATGCACTTTGCCGCTGACGGGCGTGGGGGTGGTCAATCGCATCATCACCGACCTGGCCGTGATGGATGTGACGCCTGAAGGCCTCAAAGTGGTTGAATTGGCACCGGACGTGAGCTTTGAGCTGCTGCAGTCCAAGACTGGTGTGCCTTTGCTGCACTGATCTGGCGCGCTCTTTTGCACTCTCAAAAGCCCGTTTGCACGGGCTTTTGTTATTGTGGGACCCGTTAGGCGCACTGGTGCATCGTATATTCGGCAGATTTGTCTTTATTTTTGCGGCATGAACGATATTCTCCTGTCGGCCAGCGTTCCTGAAAGCTCCCACTACCTGCGCGCCGTCACAGACATGGCCCAGCAGCGTGCTGTGGTGGCGCAAGATGCCATTTATACGGAGAACGGTATCAAGTTGGTCGACAAAGGCGTGCAAGTGGACACCCATTTGTACGACCGACTGGTGCAACACAAACTGCGCGAACCTATCGACAGCCATTTGACGGTGGAGAACGCCGTCACCACCGAGTCCTTGCTGGCCGCCGCGCTGGCGCTGACCGACAGTGCGCCGCTAGCGCGTTTGCTGGTGCAGACGCTGGGGTCGGCCCAAGCGCTGTTGGCACCGCTGCAAGCCATGCCACTACCGGCGCCGATGGCCTTCAAACTGACAGTGATGCGCGAGCAGCGCCCCGATTTATTCCAGCACAGTGTGCTGATGGTGTTGGTGGCGGTGTTTTTGGGTATCCAGTCGGGGCTCAAGCCAGATGACCGAACGGCACTGGCAGCGGCGGCGCTGTTGCACGACATTGGCGTGCTGCATATGGATGCCACTTGGCTCAACCCGCAGCACACCATGACCGGCGCTGAGCGCAAACATTTGGTCGCCCACCCCATCACCGCCATGCTGATGGTGCGCGACACCCAAGCGTATCCACGCGCCGTCGAGGTGGCGGTGCTAGAGCACCACGAGCGCATGGATGGCACCGGTTATCCGCGCAGCGTGCTGGGCGCCAACATTTCGCCCTTGGGACAAATTTTGCTGCTGGCCGAGGTGGTGACGGCGTTTTACGACAAATACCCCGACACGCCCGGGCAGCAACTGGCGCTGGTGCTGCGGCTGAACTACCGTAAATTTCCTGCCGACTTGTGTGCCCATATGCTGGTGCTGCTGCACGACAAAGAGCGCTCCCCAGATGCGGCACTGACTGCTCTGGCGGCAGATGCGCCACGTTATATCGAGGCACTGGGGCAGGCGCTGGCGCTGTGGGAAAGCGCCAAAAAAAGCGTGCCCGAGCCCGCTTTAGCCCAGGCCATCGCCCAAGGAGGCAATAACTTGCTGGGCTTTATTGAGACCCGTTTGCGTGCGCTGGGCCGAGTTTTGGCCGAAGCCGGCGCGCACCCAGAGCAGCAAAGTGTGGTCTTAGACCAGTTGCAAGGCGACGACACTGGCACGGCCGAAATCGCCGTGGTCGGGCGTGAAGCACTGTGGCAGTTGCAAAGCATCATCAACGCCAGCCAGCGCCGCTGGCCGCCGAGCTTGGAGCGCACGCACCCGGCTGACTTAGCAGCAGCCCAGTGGTGTGAGCAGGTACACAAGCCGCTGTAATGCCGCTGTAGCAGTTTTTTGTGCTCCCCACCATGCTTGCTTGCTCTGCCATCCTGCCGTTGCCAATGCGCAATGGTGTCAGCCCCAGTTGCGTGGCATTGCCGCACCAAGGCAGCGGCAGCATTCTTGACTTTCTGCTGCAACGTCTGCCCGGCGTCAGCGAAGAAGAATGGCGCCAGCGCATGGCGGCAGGCGATGTGGTTGACGAGCACGGCGTGCGCGTCGCGCCCCAGCGCAGCTTTGAGCGCGGCCTGCGCCTGTACTACTACCGCAGCTTGCCCGCCGAGCCGCTGCTGCCGTTTGACGAGACCATCCTCTACCAAGACGCGCATTTGCTGGTGGCTGACAAGCCGCACTTCATGCCGGTCACGCCCTCTGGCCCGTATTTGCAGCACACGCTGTTGGTGCGCCTTAAACGGCGCTTGGCTTTGGCTGACTTGGTGCCCTTGCACCGCATTGACCGCGACACGGCCGGACTGGTGCTTTTTTCGCTGCAACCGGCAACGCGCGGCGCCTACCACAGCCTGTTTCGCGACCACCACATCACCAAGCATTACGAAGCCGTCGCCCCGTGGCGCGCCGAGCTGGCGTTTCCGCGCGAACACCGCAGCTGCATGGCCGAGGGCGCGCAGTTTTTTCGGATGCAAGAAGTGCCCGGCGTGCCCAACACCTTGACGCGCATTGAGCTGCAAGCCGTGCAGGGCGCGTGGGCGCGCTACCGCCTCTCGCCAGTCACTGGCAAGCGCCACCAGTTGCGCGTGCATATGGCGGCGCTGGGACTGCCGCTGCGCAACGACGCTTTCTACCCTGAGTTAAACGATCCGCCTGAAGGCGATTTTTCGCGCCCGCTGCAACTGCTGGCACGCTCGCTGGCGTTTACCGATCCGGTGACGGGTGCAGCACGCTATTTTGAGAGTGAGCGTCAGTTGCTGGCGCTGGCGGCGTAGTGGGTCGGCTAAGCAGAGCGCCCCATCGATTGTGAAATGTCGCCATACTCAAAATAGCGTCATTAAATTGTCGCGATAGGAGTATCGCGACACAATTACGACAGAATCGCTGCATGGCACGCACTACACCGGCACAAAAATTAGATCAATTAGCCCAACTTATTGCGAAGCACCCAGAAGGAGTTGACAGCGAAAGCCTCTTACTGGCGTTCGAGGGCGCATTGCAGCTTCGCACTTTACAGCGCCGTTTAGCGCAGTTGGTGCAGCAAAGGCGCGTTCGCGTAGAAGGACAAGCACGGGCGGTGCGCTACTTTGCTGCTGATTCGGGCGCTGCTCTATTGGTCGATGCCGTGGCTGTGGCTGTGGCTGCTGCGCAAGAAGTGCAAGAGGTGCAAGAGGTGGAGGCGTACGTGCCGCTCAGTGCTGAAGGTGCTGATATCAAGGCCTATGTGCGCCAGCCGCGCCACTTGCGCAGGCCAGTCGGCTATCGCATGGAGTTTCTGGAGCAATACCAGCCCAATCACACGGCATACCTTTCAGCGAACTTGCGTGAACAGTTGCATTCGCTGGGTTGTTCTCCGGCGCAGCAAACGCCTGCGGGTACCTTTGCACGGGACATTCTCAGCCGGTTGTTGATTGACCTTTCTTGGGCTTCGTCGCAGCTGGAGGGCAATACCTACAGCCGCCTCGATACCGCACGGCTGATTGAGTTTGGCCAAGTGGCAGAAGGTAAAGATGCGCTGGAAACGCAGATGATTCTGAACCACAAGCAAGCCATCGAATTTTTGGTGCATGCGCCAGAAATAGCGACCGTCTCGCCAGACACCATCGTGGCACTGCACGCTTTGCTTTCGGACGGCTTGATGCCAGAGCCGGCGATGTGTGGCCGAATTCGCCGCCGCGCTGTGGAGATTGGCGGCAGCGTTTACCTGCCGGTGGCCCTGCCTCAGCGCCTAGAAGAACTGTTTGGCATTGTGGTCAGCATGGCCGCAGAGATTGCAGATCCGTTTGAGCAAGCGTTTTTCTTGATGGTGCACTTGCCCTACTTGCAGCCCTTTGAAGACGTGAACAAGCGGGTCTCACGTTTGGCAGCCAACATTCCTTTCATTCGCCACAATCTGTGTCCGCTGTCTTTTATCGACGTACCCCAACAAGCTTATGTGGACGCCATGATTGGCGTGTACGAACTCAATCGGCTGGAGTTGCTGCGGGATGTGTTTGTATGGGCCTACGAACGCTCTTGCCAGCAATACGTAGCGGTGCAGCAAAACCTTGTGCCGCCTGACATCTTGCGTTTGCGCTACCGCCAAGCCTTAGGTCAGGTGATTGGCGCCATAGTGAGATCTGGTGCTGCCATCACCGAGGCCAATGTCTTAGCGCAGCTACCAAACAGCGTGCAGCCAGAAGACAGAGCGCATTTGACGCAACTGGTGCTGAAGGAGCTTGCGGGCCTGCACGCTGGCAATGCGGTGCGCTTTGGGCTAAGGCCGTTGGAGTTGGCGGCTTGGAATCAATGGCTACCTTGAGGATTACTACCTAAAACAAGAAAACCCTTGTAATTCATTGAGTTACAAGGGTTTTTTGTATGTGGCGGAGAGGGCGGGATTCGAACCCGCGGTGGGGATAAACCCACACACGCTTTCCAGGCGTGCGACTTAAACCACTCATCCACCTCTCCTAAGCCCGCTATTCTATCCGCACTTTGACGGCGTTTTGGCTTGACGGCCCTCAGAGGCGCTAAAAACCGCCTTCAGCGCGCCGCTTGTTGGGTTTGTACCATCTTCATCGCCGAGCCAATCAGTGCCGACACCTCGGTCATGTTGCTGGGCACGATAAGGGTGGTGGTGGCGTCGGCGGCGACTTTGCCGTAAGCGTCGATGGCTTTTTCGGCCACTTTGAGTTGCACCGCTTGCTCGCCGCCGGGTTGGGCGATGGCCAGCGCCACGCGCTCGATGGCTTGGGCGGTGGCGCTGGCCACTGTCAGGATGGCGGCGGCTTGGCCTTGGGCGTTGTTGATGGCGGCTTGTTTTTCGCCTTCGGAGCGGGCGATAAAGGCCTCGCGCTCGCCGGTGGCGATGTTGATTTGCTCTTGGCGACGGCCTTCGGAGGCGGCAATCAAGGCGCGCTTTTCGCGCTCAGCGGTGATTTGCGCTTGCATTGAACGCAAAATTTCGGTCGGCGGCGTCAGGTCTTTGATTTCGTAGCGCAGCACTTTGACGCCCCAATTCAAGGCGGCCTCGTCAATGGCCTGCACCACTTGGGCGTTGATGATGCCGCGCTCTTCAAAGGTTTTGTCCAGCTCCAACTTACCAATCACGCTGCGCAGCGAGGTTTGCGCCAGCTGCGTAATCGCCATGATGTAGTTGCTCGAACCATAGCTGGCGCGCATCGGATCGGTCACCTGAAAGTACAGCACGCCATCGACTTGCAGCTGGGTGT
>JAGNSH010000122.1 GCA_017988165.1 Giesbergeria sp.
GCATGACCTACGGCCAGACCATGCGCCGCATCGTGCTGCCGCAAATGGTGCGGCGCATCCTGCCGCCGATGAGCAACGAGACCATCACGCTGGTCAAAGACACCTCGCTGATTTACGTGCTGGCGCTGAACGACCTGCTGCGCGCCGCGCGCGGCATTGTGCAGCGCGACTTCACCACCACGCCGTTCATTGTGGCGGCGGCTTTTTACTTGGCCATGACCTTGGTGCTGACCTGGGGCTTTCAGACTTTGGAGAAACGCTATGCCCGCCACGACGCTTGAGAGCGCGGTGAAGGATGCCGCCGCCGCGCCGATGATTGATGCCCAAGGCTTGCACAAGCGCTTTGGCAGTTTGCAGGTGCTCAAAAACGTCTCGCTGCAACTGGGCCGGGGCGAAGTGGTGGCGGTGATTGGCCCGTCGGGTTCGGGCAAAAGTACCTTTTTGCGCTGCTTGAACCACCTCGAAACCATCGACCAAGGCCGCATCCTGATTGAGGGTGAAGTGCTGGTCAGCACCAACGCCCAAGGCCAGTGCAGCTACGCCCCCGAGCGCGAAGCGCGCCGCATCTGCCGCAAGATGGGCATGGTGTTTCAGCACTTCAACCTGTTCCCGCACCTGAGCGTGCTGCAAAACATCATCGAAGCGCCGATGGTGGTCAAAGGTATGTCCGCCGCTGACATCACCCCCAAAGCGCTGGAGCTGCTGGCCAAAGTCGGCCTGAGCAGCAAAGCCGACGCCTACCCAGCGCGCTTGTCGGGCGGACAAAAGCAGCGCGTTGCCATTGCCCGCGCGCTGGCGATGGAGCCAGACATCATGCTGTTCGACGAGCCGACCTCAGCGCTCGACCCTGAGCTGACGGGCGAAGTGCTGCGCACCATGCGCCAACTGGCCGACGAGCACATGACGATGTTGGTGGTAACGCACGAAATGGGCTTTGCCCGCGAAGTCGCCAGCAAAGTGGTGTTTATGGATCAGGGCGAGCTGATAGAAGCCCAGCCAGCACGCGACTTTTTTGCCCACCCGCAGCACGCGCGGACGCGGGCGTTTTTGGAGCACATGCTGTAAGCAGCATCAATAACTGCGCCCGCCCTTGTACATGGCGTGCTGGCGCCGTTGCAGCGTGCCGCCCTCGGCCAGCCGGGCCATCGCCGCGCCAACGTGGGCGTGGGTGATGGCCATGCCCAGCGCGTCGGCGGCGTCGCTGCCGGGCAGGGTGGGCAGTTGCAGCAGGCGGCGCACCATTTCTTGCACTTGGCTTTTGGCAGCGCGGCCTTGGCCGACGATGGCTTTTTTCATTTGCAGCGCGGTGTATTCGGCCACCGGCAGGTTGCTGGCCACCAGCGCGGTGATGGCGGCACCGCGCGCTTGCCCCAGCAGCAGCGTCGACTGCGGGTTGACGTTGACAAACACAATCTCCACCGTCGACTGGTCGGGCTCGTAGCGCGCCACCACTTCGGTGATGCCATCGAACAAAATTTTCAGGCGTCCGGGCAAATCGCCCAGCGCCAGTGCGGTGGTGCGAATGGTGCCGCTGGCAACGTAGCTCAACTGCTGGCCGTGTACGTCGATGACGCCAAAACCGGTGGTTTGCAGGCCGGGGTCAATGCCCAAAATTCTCATGGCAGTTGGGCGTTGCGCATACGCCCGGCAATTGCCCGCGTTCTGCCCGACAGATAGGCCGAGCCGGGGTTTTTTTCAAAGCGCTTGGGCGCGGGCAACATCACCGCCAAACGCGCGGCTTCATTGGGTGCCAAGCGGGCGGCGCTTTTTTTGAAGTAATGCTGCGCGGCGGCTTCGGCGCCAAACACGCCTTGGCCCCATTCGACGTTGTTGAGGTAAATCTCCAAGATGCGCTGCTTGCTCAACAGCTTTTCTAGCAGCAGCGTCAGCAGCAATTCTTGGCCTTTGCGCACCAGCGTGCGCTCGCTCGACAGCAGCAAATTTTTGGCCAGTTGCTGGGTGATGGTCGATCCGCCGCGCACTTTGGCGGCTGGAACTTGGGCTGTGGCCTGCGCTTTGGCCTGCGCTTTGGCGTTGCGCTCCCAGGCTTTTTCCATGGCGTTCCAGTCGATGCCCTCGTGCTGGGTAAAGCTGTCGTCTTCGGCGGTGATGACGGCGCGCTTGAGGTGCTCGGAGATGTCGGCATACGCCACCCACTGCTGGCGCCAGTGCAGCGGCTCGGGCCCGATGATTTGCGCCCACGCCTCGGAGCGCTGAAAGGCGGTGGACTCGGGGGCGAGCACCGCCATGGCGGCAATGCGGCCGACAAACAGCAGTTGCAGCGCCAGCAGTGCCAGCAGTGCCAAGGCCAGCCAGCGCAGCAGCGGTTTCATAAAACAGAGGGGGAGTTGGAAAAACAGTTTTTAGCCGCCAGCGGCCATCAGCGCGCGCAACTCGGCCAGCACTTGGGCGCCGGGTGGGCGCACGCCGCGCCACAGGGCAAAGGCTTCGGCGGCTTGTTCGACCAGCATGCCCAAGCCGTCGCGCGCCTGCGCGCCGTGGGCGCTGGCCCAGTCCAAAAAGCCTTGCGCCGCCGGGCCGTACATCATGTCGTAGGCCAAACTGCCGGCGCGCAGCACGCTGGCTGGCACCGGCACGGCGTCACCGGCCAAGCTGCTGGCGCTGGCGTTGATAACTATGTCAAAGGAGTCATCAAATCCACGATTTATAGCCAAATCGGCCTCTAGCCCTTGTGTAGCAAGCGCTAATAGCTCTGTTTTTTGTAGCGCAGCGATAGCGCTGTGCGCCTGCACCAGTGCCTGTGCGCGCTCCAGCGTGCGGTTGGCGACGGCGATGCGGCGCGCCCCGGCGGCCAGCAGTGGCCCCAGCGCCCCGGCCGCCGCGCCGCCAGCGCCAATCAGCAGCACGTCGCGCCCGGCCAGCCCAAAACCGGCGTTGCGGGTGATGTCGGCCACCAAGCCCAAACCGTCGGTGTTGTCGGCCCAGACCGTGCCGTCGACAAACCTTAGCGTGTTGGCCGCGCCGGCCAGCTGCACGCGCTCGCTGCACTGCGTGGCCAACTGCGCCGCTTGCAGCTTGAACGGCACGGTGATGTTGCAGCCACGCCCGCCGCTAGCGGCAAAGCTGCGCAGCGCATCGGCAAAGCCGTCCAGCGCGACCAAGCGGCGCTCGTAGGTCAGCGCTTGGCCGGTCAGTTGGGCAAAACGCGCGTGTATCCACGGCGAGCGGCTGTGCGCCACCGGGTGGCCCATGACGCAATACATATCCATATCCGGGGGGGTGCTCATTGGACGCTGGTCTCTAGCGTTTGGTCGCGGGTGAATTTAAAGCGCGAGACCACGGCAATTTGGTCGGCCTTGTGGCGCATCTCGGCGTTGAAAGCGCCAAACGGGCCAGCGGCGCGGGCGATGGCTTGGGCGCGGTTGTCCAGCAGGTGGTTGCCCGAGCCTTGCACGATTTCCGTCTCCAGCACGCGTCCATCGTGGTTGACGGTGACGATCATCGTCAGCTCGCCATAGAGCTTTTTGCCGCCTTGCTCGGGAAAGTTGTCGGTGCCCTTGTCTTCGACTTTGCGGCGCATGGCGTCGTAATAAATAGCGTAGACCTCTTCGCGCGTGGCCGGGCTGATGAAGCGCTTTTTGGGCCGGGCATTTTCTTCGCTGATGCGTTTTTCAATTTCGGCCAGCAGTTTGACCAGTTGGCGGCGCTTGTCCTCTTGCGCGCTGTGGGCGTTGCTTTGGCTGGCGGCGCGCGGGTCGGGCGGCGCCAGTGCGGCAATTTTCTGGCGCAACTGGGCCAGCAGCTGGGTTTGCTGCTCTTGCAGCGCGTCCATGTGGCGCTGCGCGTCCTCAAAGTCGTTGCCGACGGCGGTCAGCGCTGAATAGGGCAGCGGGCTGGTGGCGCGCCCTTGTGCTGCTTCGCCGCCGCCGGCCAGCGCAAATTGGGCAATGGCCTGGGCTTTGTCCGGGCGCTCGGTGGATTTGGCGTTGACCAAAATCACTTCCAGCGGCGTGTCTTGAAAGACGCGGTTAAAGCCCTCCGGATCGACAAAGCGCACCGACAGCACCAGTGCGTGCAGCAGCAGCGACACGCCCAGCGCTAGCTGCAGCGTGCTCAAAGACCGAAAGAGGGCAGGAAGTTTCACGGGGCAGGATTATCGGCGCTGGCCACAGCAGCCTCGCTGTCGTTGGCTTCGCTCATGTCCACGGCAATGGCAATCGGGCCGGCGTTGGCGCTGTCGTCGGCCTCGTCGCCGTCATCGACTTGGCCATCGTCGCTGGTGTCGTCTGGGTCGTCTAAGCGCTCCAGCAGCGTGCCGTGCAAGTCCAGCGTGATGTCGTCGATGTCACTCAGGCGCACCCGCAGGCGCGCGCCGCGCGGCAGGTTTTGCGCGCCCAGCACCGGAAACACCAACGGCAGTGTGTCGGCGCGCACCAAAAAGCTGCCGCCGTAGCCTTCTTTGAAGACCGTCACTTCCAGCTCGGTGATGGCGTTTTGCGCCAGATATTGCAGCGTCCAAAAGCGCTCCATCCCCTGCTGGTAGCCGCTGTAGGCCCGGTAGGTGGTGTCAAAGTTGCTGATGATGGCGAACAAGTCAGCGTCTTTGGGCTTGAACGGCGCGGCCAGTGCGGCGGTGTTGCCGTGGCGCGCGCAGGCAATGATTTGCCACTGGTTGACCAAGTCGGTGTAGCGGCGCAGCGGCGAGGTGGCCCAGGCGTAGCTTTTGACGCCAATGCCGGCGTGCGGTAGCGCCCGGGTGCCCATGCGCACTTTGACGCCCGGTGCCAAAGAGGCTTGGCTGCGGTAAATGCCCGGCACGCCCAGCTCGGCCATCCAGTTGCCCCAGGTGCTGTTGGCGACGATGGCCGCCTCGGCCACGATCAAATCCAGCGGCGCGCCGCGCTGGCGTGTGGTGATGACCACTTGCTCGGTGCCATCTGGCTCGGCGCCTTTGCTGCGTTCTTGGCCGTCTGCGCTGCGCAGACTGAAGTTGTAGTCCGGGCGGTTGAAGTTCTCGGGCTTGCCGCGCACCACTTCGCGCTGGGCTTTGAGGTGCTTGGCTAGGATATATAAAAATGATAGCTGCTCGCGCAAGTCCTGTAAGGGCTGCGGGGTGTTTTCGGTCTGAATAGTCGGATCGGCCAGCCATTCTTCGGTAACGATGTGGTCGAGCTGGTCGTGGCGCAGGTTGACGCTGACCGGCACGCGCTCTAGCTTGGTTTCGGTGCCGGTAATTTCTAGCGTGGCTTCGTCGAGGGTGACGTACAGCGACACGGCGGGGTTGGCGCGGCCCGCGTCCAGTGTGTAGATTTGCACCACGTCGCTGGGCAGCATGGTGATTTTGTGGCCGGGCATATACACCGTGGACAGGCGCTGGCGGCCCACTTGGTCCAGCGCACTGCCGGGCACGATGGCCAAGCCGGGTGCGGCGATGTGGATGCCCAGCACCACGGTGCCGCTGCCCAAGCCTTGCAGCGACAGGGCGTCGTCAATTTCCGTGGTGCTGGAGTCGTCGATGGAGTAGGCCTGCACGTTGGCCAGCGGCAGGTCTTGCGGCGCAGGCGGCGCGTCGAGTGCGGGAAAGGCGGTGCCCTTGGGAAAGTTGTCGAACAAAAAGCGCTTCCAGTGGAACTGGTAGCTCGAATCAATCGCGCCGGCTTTTTGCAGCAGCTCCAGCGGCGCGGTGTGTGTGGCGCGGCTGGCTTCGACCACGGCTTTGTATTCGGGCGCGTTTTTGTCCGGCTTGAACAAAATTTTGTACAGCTGCTCGCGGATCGGCTCGGGGCAAGTGCCTTGGCCCAGCTCGGTGGCCCAGTCGGCAATTTGCGCCAGCAGGGCTTTTTTCTTTTCGATGGCGGCCAGGGCTTGCTGCAACACTTCGGGCGAGGCTTTTTTGAAGCGGCCTTTGCCGGCGCGGCGAAAGTAATGCGGCGCTTGGTACAGGGCCAACAGCGCACCGGCTTGCTCGCTCAGCGGCGCGCTGGCAGAAAAATAGTCGCGCGCCAAGTCGGCAAAGCCAAACTCGTCATCGGGGGCAAATTCCCAAGCCAATTCCAGCTCCATGCTGTCGGCCACGGCCTGCGCTTGGGCCATCAGTTCGGCGGGGGCGGGCTTGTCAAATTTCAGCAGAATATGGGCGCTTTTGACCTTGACCCGTTTACCAGAGTCCAGCTCAATTTGCGCCGA
>JAGNSH010000123.1 GCA_017988165.1 Giesbergeria sp.
CCAACCGCAGCGCCATTGCTGCGCAGCAATATGCCGATGGCACGCTGCGCAATGCTGAAGTCATCGAGTCAATGGGCATGTTGCGCGCCACACACCGGCGCTGGATGGAGCGCCAGCGCGAGTTTTTAGACCTGCAAGCGCAAGCGTCAGAGCACGCGGGCGGTTTTCAGGCGCTGTCCAAGCTGCTGCAAAACACCCTCAGTTCGATGCTGCTGGGGCTGGGCTGCTGGCTGATGCTGCACGACCAGCTCAATGGCGGCGGCGGCATGATGATCGTCGGCTCGATTTTGGGTGGGCGCATGTTGGCACCGCTGGTGCAGGTGGTGTCGCAGTGGCAGTCGGTGGTCAACGTGCGCGACGCTTGGCAGCGGCTGGACAACCTGCTGGCCACCGTGCCGGCCAAACCCGAAGCCATGTCGCTGCCCGCACCGCGCGGCGCGCTGCAGGTCGAGAGTCTGGTGGCGGGCGCCCCCGGCAGCACCACCCAAATTTTGCGCGGCGTACAGTTTGCGCTGAACCCCGGCGAAGCGCTGGCGGTGGTCGGCCCCTCGGCGGCGGGCAAAACCACGCTGGCACGCTTGTTGGTCGGCCTGTGGCCAGCAGTCGCAGGCAAAGTGCGGCTGGACGGTGCCGATGTGCACACGTGGGACAAAAGCGAGCTAGGCCCGCACATGGGCTATTTGCCCCAAGGCGTGGAATTGTTTGAAGGCTCGCTGGCAGAAAACATTGCCCGCTTTGGCGAGGTGGTGCCCGAGCGGGTCGAAGCCGCAGCGCGCGCGGTGGGCTTGCATGAATTCATCATGGCGCTGCCCGATGGCTACGCACAACTGGTCGGGCCTGACGGCGCGCGCCTGTCAGGCGGCCAGCGCCAGCGTGTCGGCTTGGCGCGGGCGTTGTATGGCGACCCGGTTTTTGTCGTGCTGGACGAGCCCAACTCCAGCTTGGACGAAGAAGGCGACGCCGCTCTGGCGCGTGCCATTGCCGGCGCCAAACAACGCGGCACGACGTTTGTCATCATGACCCACCGCACCAGCGTGCTGGCCGTGGCCGACAAGATGCTGGTGCTGCGCGATGGCCAGCAACAAGCCTTTGGCCCACGTGATGAAGTGCTGGCGGCGCTCAACCAAGCAGCGCAACAGCAGCAACAGGCCCAAGCCCAGCCCCCCGCGCCACAGGCGGCTCGGCCGCAGCAGGGTCACCCATCCGCACCAGCATTGGCTGCATCGTAATTTCTGCAACCGCACCCACTTTTCTCTCTTGTTTATGAAAACCCCCCGTTTTTTCCGCCGCAGCGAGTTGGCTGAGGCGCTGTGGGCCTTTCGCCGCGAGTTTCTCGTCGTCGGCGTCTTCAGCATGGTGGCCAACGTGCTGATGCTCTCGCCCACGCTGTACATGCTGCAGGTGTTTGACCGCGTCATGAGCAGCCGCAGCGAACTGACGCTGCTGATGATGTCGCTGATCACGCTGTTTTTGTTTTTGGTGATGGCGTTTGCCGAATGGATGCGCTCGCGCGTGCTGGTGCGCGCCGGTATGCGTTTAGACAAAGTGCTGAGCACCCGCGTGTTCAACGCCAGCTTTGAAGACCGCCTGAGCCAGTCGGGCAACAGCACCGCACGTGCCTTTAGCGACCTGATCAATATCCGCCAGTTTTTGACCGGCAACGGCATCTTGGCGTTCTTTGATACGCCGTGGGCGCCGGTGTATTTGCTGGTGCTGTTTTTGCTGCACCCGGTGCTGGGCTTTGCCGCCATTTTCTTTGCCTGCATACAGGGGCTGCTGGTGTGGTTTGGCCACCGCCAAACGGTAGCGCCGTCCGAGGCGGCATCCAAAGCCAGCAGCGAAGCCGGCGCCTACCTGCACAGCAAACTGCGCAACGCCGAAGTGCTCGAATCGATGGGCATGGTGCACAACCTGCACCCGCACTGGGCCGAGCGCCACGCCCAAGCGCTGGCACTGCAAGGCCGCGCCCAAGCGCTGTCGCACCGCATCACCGCGTGGAGCAAATTTATCCGCTACACCCAGCAATCGCTGGCGCTGGGCATAGGCGCGCTGCTGGTGATTGACGGGCAGTTGTCGCCGGGCGGCATGATCGCCGCCAACGTGCTGATGTCGCGTGCGCTGGCGCCCATCGACATGCTGGCCAACACCTGGCGCGGCTTCATTGGCGCCCGCGCCGCCTTCGAGCGACTGGAAGCACTGCTCAGCGCCCACCCCGAGCGCGACCCGGCCCTGTCGCGCGTGGCACCCACCGGCGCACTCGCCCTGCGCGACGTCGTCGCTACCGCTGCCGGCCGCGCCGAGCCGATTTTGAAAGGCATCAGCACCGCCGTGGCTGCGGGCACGGTCACGGTGGTGCTTGGCCCGTCGGGCTCGGGCAAATCAACGCTGGCGCGCTGCATGGTCGGCATCTGGCCGACGATGGCCGGCGAAGTGCTGCTGGACGGCCTGCCCGTCAACGGCTGGGACCGCAACGATTTAGGCCCCTACTTGGGCTATTTGCCGCAAGACATCGAGCTGCTAGAGGGCTCCATCGCCGAGAACATCGCCCGCTTTGGCGAGGTCGATTCGGCCAAGGTGATTGCCGCTGCGCGCAGCGCCGGTCTGCACGAAATGATTTTGCGTTTCCCCAAGGGCTACGACACGCCGATTGGCGAAGCCGGCGGCTTGCTCTCGGGCGGCCAGCGCCAGCGCATTGGTCTGGCGCGGGCGGTGTATGGCGACCCGGTGCTGGTGGTGCTGGACGAGCCCAACGCCAACTTGGACGACGTCGGCGAAGCCGCGCTGGTGCGCACCGTGCTGCAGCTCAAGGCGCGCGGCTGCACCGTGTTTTTGATCACGCACCGGCCCGGCATCGTCGGCGTGGCCGACCGGCTGCTGATTCTGCAAAACGGCCAAATCCAAGCCGATGGCCCGCGCGAAGCCGTGGTCGCCGCGCTGCAGGCCGCGCAGGCCAACGCCGCCCGCCAAGCGCCAGCGCCCACGCCACCGGGCAGTGCGCTGCAGCCGGCGTGACAGCTTCGCTAGCTTCCTTTCCTGCCCCTGCTTCTTTTATTGATGCCTCTTTCTGTCGGGTACTGACATGGTCAAAAATCTGTTGAATCCAAAAACACTGGGCACGCCTGCGGACGCTGCCTATTCACCCTCTTCAGCGGCCGCTGCCGCCGCTGCCGCGCCCGCCAAATCGGACGCCGGGCGCATCGGCCTGATCGCGCTGGCGGTGGCCTTTGGTGGCTTTTTGCTGTGGGCCGCACTGGCCCCGCTGGACGAAGGCGTGCCGGCCCAAGGCACCGTCGCCATCGATACCAAACGCAAAGCCGTGCAACACCTGAGCGGCGGCATCGTCAAAGAAGTGCTGGTCGGTGAAGGCGACACGGTGCAAGAAGGCCAATTGCTGATCAAGCTCGACTCCGCCGTGGCCCGCTCCAACTACGAAGCGGTGCGCCAGCGCTATCTGGGCCTGCGCGCCATGCAAGGGCGCTTGCTGGCCGAGCAAGCCCAGCAGCCCAGCATCACCTTCCACCCCGACTTGCAAGCCGCCGCCAGCGACCCACTGATCCGCGCGCAGATGCAAAACCAAGAGCAACTGTTCATGACGCGGCGCAGCCTGCTGCGCTCGGACCTGCAATCGATTGAAGAAAATATCCAAGGCCAGCAAGGCCTGCTGCAGGCCTACGCCGGCATCCAAGAAAACCGGCGCAACCAGCAGCGCCTGATCAATGAAGAACTCTCGCACCTGCGCGGCTTGGTCAGCGAGGGCTACGCCCCACGCAACCGCCAGCTGGAGATGGAACGCATGGTGTCGGACAACCGCTCGGCGCTTGCCGACTTGCAAGGCAACACCGTGCGCGCCCAGCGCAGTATCAACGAGCTGCGCCAGCGCGCTCTCTCGCGCCAGCAGGAATACCGCAAAGAGGTCGAAACCCAGCTGGCCGATGTCAGCCGCGAAGTGCTGGCCGACAACGAAAAACTGCACGCCGTCACCGACGACTTGGGCCGCACCGACATCAAAGCCCCGGCCAGTGGCCAAGTGGTGGGGTTGGCGGTGCAAACCGTCGGCGCGGTGGTGCAACCGGGCCAAAAGCTGATGGATATCGTGCCCATTGGCGCGCCGCTGCTGCTGGAAACCCACGTCGCGCCGCACCTGATTGACCGGGTGCATGCCGACTTGGATGTGGACGTGCGTTTTTCGTCGTTTGCCAACTCGCCGCAACTGGTGGTGCTGGGCAAAGTGGTGTCGATTTCGGCCGACCTGCTGACCGATCCACAAACCAACATTCCCTATTACTTGGCGCGCGTGCAAGTCACGCCCGAAGGCATGAAGCACTTGGGCAAACGCCAATTGCAGCCCGGTATGCCAGTCGAAGTGATCTTCAAAACCGGCGAGCGCTCGATGCTGACCTACTTGCTGCACCCGCTGACCAAGCGCATGGCCGCTTCGATGACCGAGGAATAAACGTATGCAGCACCGCACCACTTTCAAACGCAGCGCCCGCTTGAGCCGCCTGACCCGTGTGGTCAGCGCCTGCTTGGCACTGGCGGGGTTGGCCGCAGCACCGGCTTGGTCGCTCGATTTGCGCCAAGCCTATGAGGCCGCCCGCGACAACGATGCCACCATCCGCGCCGCCCGCGCCGGCGCCGAGTCGCGCCGCGAGCTGCTGCCCCAAGCGCGGGCGCAGCGCCTGCCCAACGTCTCGCTCAGCGTGGGGCGCAACCACAACGACCTGACCAGCAAAACCCGCAACATGCTGAACCAACCGGTGACGCAGGAAAACGACTACTACAGCGGCAACCAAACGCTGTCGGTGCGCCAGCCGCTGTACCGCCCGCACCTGAGCGCCTTGGTGCGCCAAGCCAAAGCGCAGGTAGCAGACGCCAACGCCACGCTGGAACACGACGAGCAAAGCTTGGTCACGCGCGTCGGCGAAGCCTACTTTGACGCCCTGCTGGCCCAAGACCAACTGGCGCTGATAGCAGCGCAAAAAAGCACCTACCGCACCCAACTCGACGCCGCGCAAAAAGGCTTGGCCGCCGGATCGGGCACGCGCACCGACATCGACGAAGCCCAAGCGCGCCTCGATATGACGCTGGCGCAAGAGCTCGAAGCGCAGCAAAACGTTGACTTCACGCGCCGGCGCATCGAAGTGCTGATGGGCAAAAACGTTGACACCTTGGCCGCGCTGGACGTGCAGCGCTTTGCGCCCAGCGCGCCCCTGCCCGCCAGCGTCGAGGCATGGATTGAGCGCGCCGAACACAACAGCCCCGAAATGCAAGCCCTGCGCGCGCAGCTGGAAGCCGCGCGGCAAGAAATCGACAAAGCCCAGGCCGGGCACAAGCCTACGCTGGACGCCGTGGCGCAGTGGTCGCGCAGCAGCAGCGACAGTGTTACCAGCGTCAACTCGCGCTACGACAACAAAACCATTGGCCTGCAACTGAACGTGCCGCTGTACTCGGGTGGCTACGTCAGTTCCACCGTGCGCCAAGCCGTGGCAGCGCACGAACGCGCGCGCGAAATTTTGGAGGCCACGCGGCTGGACTTGGGCGTGCGCGTACACCGCGAATTTCGCGCCATGACCGAGGGCGTGCTGCGCATCCAAGCGCTGCAGCAAGCCGTGCGCTCGGGCGAACAGGCACTGCTGTCGAACCAAAAATCGTTTGAAGCCGGCATCCGCACCACGCTGGACGTGTTGAACGCCGTGCAGCAAAAAACCGTGGCACAGCGCGACTTGGCGCAGGCACGCTATGTCTATCTGGTGTCGTACCTGCGCCTGCAAGCGCTCGCTGGCGAAGACCGCGAAGCCAGCGTGGCGCACGCCAACAGCTGGCTTACAGACTCCGAATAAGCACCGAATAAGCGCTGATAAAACCCAAAACTGATAGCTACAACCGCACGTATTTAAAGGGCTAGAGGCCATTTTGGCATAAAAAAACCGGGCTAAATACCCGGTTTTTTGTTTTCAGGACAGGCTGGAGGCCTGCCCTGAATGAATCAGCCAGTGTGTGGCTGACTTAGTGGCTTAGTGCCCCGATGCGCCGGCAGCGCCCAGACCGGTTTCCGAACGCACTTGCTGCGCCGGGAACGCAGCGCGCTCACGGGCAGCGTTGGCGCTCTTGTCGGTGATCGAGAACAGCCAGATGCCGA
>JAGNSH010000124.1 GCA_017988165.1 Giesbergeria sp.
TTGATTTGGATGGCTTTAAGCCGGTCAACGACCGCTTGGGCCACGAGACCGGCGACCGCTTGCTGGTGATGGTGGCCGAGCGCCTGACGCGCGCGCTGCGCGCCTCGGACTGCGTAGCGCGTTTGGGCGGCGACGAATTTGTCATTTTGTTGCCCGGTCTGAACGACGTACAGGGCGGCGAAACAGCCTTGCGCACGGTGATGCAAAGCATTGCCGCGCCCTACACGCTCGACACCGAGCGCGTCACCGTAACCGCCAGCATTGGCTACACGCTGTACCCACAAGATGCGGCCGACGCCGACACCTTGCTGCGCCACGCCGACCAAGCCATGTACGCCGCCAAGCAGGCTGGGCGCAACCGTTTTCACCAGTTCGATGCCGCCCACGAACGCGCCACGCAGCAAACGCGCGAACAGTTGACCTATTTGCGCGCCGCCTTGGCTGACGGGCAGTTTGTGCTGTTTTTGCAGCCCAAGGTGGATATGCGCCTGGGCACCGTGGTGGGCGCCGAGGCCTTGGCGCGCTGGCAGCACCCCGAAAAAGGCATTCTTTCGCCCGCAGCGTTTTTACCGTTGTTAGAAAACACCGACTTAGAATTTTCGTTTGGCGCTTGGGCGGTGAACGCGGCACTGGACTTGATCAAAACCTTGATGGACAACGGCCTGAACCTGCCCGTCAGCGTCAACATTGCCGCGCCGCACTTACAGCAGCTGCAATTTGCCGACTGGATGGCCAAGCAACTGGCACGCCACCCCTACATTCCGGCCGCACTGCTAGAGATAGAAATCACCGAAACCGCCGCGCTCTACAACATCGACCCGGTGGCGGCCACTCTGCGCGAACTGGGCGACTTGGGCATCAGAACCTCGCTGGATGATTTTGGTACCGGCTACTCGTCCCTGACCTATCTGCGCCGCCTGCCGCTGAGCACGCTCAAAATCGACCAGAGCTTTGTGCAGGGCATGATGAACGACGCGGGCGATCGGGCCATCGTGCAGGGCGTGGTCGGTTTAGCGGCCTCGTTTGGCTACAACGTGATTGCCGAAGGGGTCGAGACCGTCGAGCAAGGCGAGATGCTGCTGCACATGGGCTGCCCACTGGCGCAAGGCTATTGCGTGGCGCGCCCAATGCCGGTGGCGGCCTTCATGGAGTGGGCGCGGCAGTGGCAAGCACCCGCCAGCTGGCGCCAGCCCACATCAACTTGACTGGGGCGGCTTGTCGCGCTTGCTGGCCGGGGCGGTGGTTTTGGAGCGACTTTTAGCGCCGCTGCTTAAGGCGTCCATCGCCCGAGCCACCACCGGCTGGGCCGAAATCACGCGCAAAGTACCCTCAGCGGCCAGCTTGTCGCGCATCCGCCGCGTCATCGACTGGGTGCTGCCATCAGGAGCGGTGAACAAAAACAAGGTGTGGTGCGGACTGGCCCAGGTCAACTGCGTGCGCACTTTGCGCCGGGCGGTGGTCAGCTCAACCCAAGCGCCGATAACAAACTCGGTCTCCATCTCCGGCGACAGTGGCGCCGGCAAAGACGCGGGCGACTGCAGCGGCGCCTCCTTGGGCAGCGGCGGGCGCGTTGGGGCAGGGGCAGCGGCGGCGGGCGTTGGGGACTGCGCTGCTGGCGGGTGTTTTTCTGGCGCCACTAACAAGGCGCGGTGCAGTCCCATCAAGCGGCCAAAAAAGGCGCTGCTGCTGGACTGCGGATAGTCAATGCTGTGCAAGCCGGTGCGCAAAGTCTCCAGCATTCCCGGCACCAAGGCTTTGAGCCGCGCCGGATCGGCGCGTACCAAGTCGGGCTGCACGCTCCAAAACAAATCTGACACCAGCGCCACATAGCCGCCCGGGTCGTCCGTTTCTGCCTGGGTGTTGGTAATTTGCGCCAGCGCCACCACTTCGGCCCACGGGCCAGCGGCAAAGTCCATCACATCGGCGGGCACCTGCTCTACGCCGATCAAGGCGCGGATGCCACCGGCAATTTTGTCGGCCAGCATTTGGCGCTGTTCGGTTTGCAGCAACTTTTCTTCTTGCGCTTGGCGCAGGGCTTGCACTTTTTTTTCTTGCGCGTCCCACGCCGCCTGCAAGGCTTTGAGCACCGCCTCAAACGGCGCGGCGCTGGTGATTTCGCGGCTGGCCAAGTGGCTGACCACCTCGTTGATCAAGCGCATAAAGCGGCTAAAGCCCGGCGCATCTTCGCCAGCAAAGGCCAAGCTGCGCTGGGTCAGCTCATCGAGCAGGCGGCGCGCCGGGTGCGCACTGTCGCTAAAAAAGCGCGGGTCGTGGCGCACCAGCTGGCAAATCGCTGGCTCTAAATCTTGCACTGCGCGCTGCACCGGTGGCAGCAAGCGCGAGTCTTGGGCGATGTTCTCCACCATCCGCGCCACCACTTCGGCCCCGGCGGCAGTCGGGTCTAGCGCACCCATGGCCGAACCGACGTAAGCCCCGCCATGCACGCTGCGCGGCGAAACCAGCAAAGCGCTGCGCGAGGCTTGCTCGGGCTGGGTGTGGGCCAAACGGCCCACCAGCCGCTCTAGCTGGGCGATGTCTTCCAGCGCCTCGGCAGCAGCCATCGGCATTGGGCCGGTGGCTGCTGGCTGCAGCCGCACCGCGTCATAGGGGTCGCCGCCGCCGGCCAGCATTTGCCGCAAGATGCCCACCGTGAGCAGCGCTTCTTGCACGCCGGCGCCGATGCTGGTGCCAGCCTCTTGGCCCCAGCCACTGCCCATGCCGGCGCGCCCATAGGCTGACGGTGGGCCATACATAGACGGTGTGCCATACGCCGGCCCGGCGCCGCCATAGCCACCGTGATAGACGTTGTCGGCATAAGCGCCGCCGTAGCTGGAGGGCTCGCCCGAGGCAGCAGCACCAGCCGAGCGTCCAGCACCACCCGCCAGCGCGGCCACGCCATAACGCACCGGCTCGATGCCATGCTCGCGCAGTCCTTGTGCAGCGCGCTGGTAGGTGCCGACCAGCTCGGGCCCCAGCAGGCTGCGCATATGCTGCATCCAAGCCTCGCGCACCGGCAACGGCACACCAGTTTCTGCTATCACTTGCTGCAAGGCACGGATGTAGTTTTCGGGGCGCAGCGGGTTGCGCTCGGGCTGCACGCGCTGCAAGCCTTGGGCAGAGCTGACCAATCCATTGAGTTCGGTCAGCGCGGCATCGGTGGTGTGCAGCGCTTGTTGCTGGGCGCGCGAGAGTTCAACCTGCGCCTGCACCTGCGCGTCATCGACCAGCGACAGCTCGCCAAAATCCATGCCGGTAGGGTCGGCTTGGCGCGTTTTGGCGCCAGCCGGCCCTTCGGCAAAAATCTCCAACAAGGCCATCGGATAGGCCTTGATCAGCACCGGCTCGTGCTGGTTGATCAGCCGCAGCGCGTCGCTGGCGGTGTCGCGCTGCACCACGTTGCGCGTGCTCTCTTCTTCGCTGACCAAGGCGGCGCGCGTGGCCGCTATCAGCTGCGCCATCAGCGCTTCGCTCTCGCGCACGGCGTTGACAACGCAGGCGCGAAACACGGTTCTCAAGACAGATGCAGACTGTGTCATGGCAAAGCGGCTGCAGGTCGGTGGCAAAAAAGAGAGGGACGCAGGCGACGGCGCGGCGCAAGAACCTTACTTGAGCGCCTTAAAGCGCATACGGTGTGGCCGCGCGCCTTCTTCACCCAAGCGCTTCTTCTTATCGGCTTCGTACTCTTGGTAGTTGCCATCAAAGAACGTCCACTGGCTGTCGCCCTCGGCGGCCAGGATGTGCGTGGCAATGCGGTCAAGGAACCAGCGGTCGTGGCTAATGACCAGCACGCTGCCAGCAAATTCCAGCAACGCATCTTCCAGCGCGCGCAGGGTTTCCACGTCCAAGTCGTTCGACGGCTCGTCCAGCAGCAGCACATTGCCACCGGCAATCAGCGTTTTGGCCAAGTGCAAACGGCCACGCTCGCCGCCCGAGAGCATTCCAACCTTCTTTTGCTGGTCAGCGCCGTTGAAGTTAAAGCGCCCGCAATAAGCGCGGCTGGCCATTTGGAATTTGCCGACGTTCAGCATATCGAGGCCGCCGGAGACGTCTTCCCAGACGGTTTTTTCGTTGGCCAGCACATCGCGGTGCTGATCGACAAAAGCCATGTTGACGGTCGATCCAATCACCACCGTGCCGCTGTCGGGCTGTTCTTTGCCAGCGAGTAGCTTGAACAGCGTCGATTTACCCGCACCGTTGGGGCCGATGATGCCGACGATGGCACCCGCAGGCACAGTAAAGCTCAGGTTGTCGATCAACATCCGGTCGCCAAACGACTTGCTGACGTTGTGAAACTCAAACACTTGGTGGCCTAAGCGCTCGGCCACGGGGATGAAAATCTCCAGCGTCTCGTTGCGCTTTTGGTATTCCATGTCGCTCAACTCTTCAAAGCGGGCCAGGCGCGATTTGCTCTTGGCTTGGCGGGCTTTGGGGTTTTGGCGCGACCATTCCAGCTCTTTCTTCAGCGCCTTGGCATGGGCTTCTTCGCCCTTTTGCTCTTGCGCCAGGCGATCGCCCTTTTGCTCCAGCCACGAGCTGTAGTTGCCCTTCCATGGAATACCACGGCCCCGGTCCATTTCCAAAATCCATTCGGCTGCGTTGTCGAGGAAGTAGCGGTCGTGGGTAATGGCCACCACGGTGCCGGTAAAGCGCTTCAAAAATACTTCGAGCCACTCGACCGACTCGGCGTCCAAGTGGTTGGTCGGCTCGTCCAGCAGCAGCATATCGGGCTTGGACAGCAACAAGCGGCACAGCGCTACGCGGCGTTTTTCACCGCCCGAGAGCAGGCCAATTTTGGCGTCCCACGGCGGCAGGCGCAGCGCGTCGGCGGCGATTTCTAGCTGGTGCTCGGAGTCGGTGCCGGCGGTGGCGATGATGGCCTCTAACTGGGCTTGCTCGGCGGCCAGCGCGTCAAAGTCGGCATCTTCGTCGCCGTAAGCGATGTAAACCTCTTCGAGGCGCGCTTTGGCGGCAAACACCGCGCCCATCGATTCTTCGACCGACTCGCGCACCGTGTGCTCGTCGTTCAACTTGGGTTCTTGCTCCAAATAACCGATGGTCAGGCCCGGCATGGGCAGGGCCTCGCCCTCAAATTCCTTGTCGACTCCGGCCATGATTTTGAGCAGTGTCGACTTGCCCGAGCCATTGAGGCCCAGCACGCCAATTTTGGCGCCCGGAAAAAACGACAGAGAAATGTCCTTCAAGAGCTGGCGCTTGGGCGGCACCGTCTTGCTGACACGGTTCATGGAATAGACGTATTGGGCCATCGGTAGTAATCAAACCTCTAAAAGCAAAAACAGACGCGGTGCTCCGCGCGCAAACCGCGATTATCGACTCATGCGACAATATCCCGCAGTTGCGTACTCCAGATGTGCGCAATATCAGCAAGTTTGCTGGGAACAACGCAAGCAATTGCCGGCTTCCACTCTTAGAACCTGGTCCGCCTGACACTGGCTCGGCAATCCAACACGGATTGCCTCGACAGGCCGACACCCAGCGCCCGGATGGGCGCGTTTCTTAAATGACATTTGACGATCTGAATTTGGCCCCGGCCATCATGAAAGCTGTGCGCGAGCAGGGCTACGAATCCCCCACCCCGATTCAAGCGCAGGCTATTCCTGCCGTGCTGGCCGGCCAAGACTTGCTGGCAGGTGCGCAGACCGGCACCGGTAAAACCGCCGCCTTCACGCTGCCGCTGCTCGATCGCCTCTCGCGCGAAGCAGCGCCTAAAAACAAGTTTGGCGGCAAAGGCCTGCGCGCTTTGGTGTTGACGCCAACGCGCGAACTCGCCGCCCAAGTGGAAGAGTCGGTGCGCCAATACGGCAAGTACCTTGACCTGAACTCCACCGTGGTGTTTGGCGGCGTCGGCATGAATCCGCAAATTGACCGCATCAAGCGCGGTGTCGATATTTTGGTGGCCACCCCGGGCCGTCTGCTGGACCTGCAACAGCAAGGCTTTTTGGACTTGTCCACCGTCGAAGTGCTGGTGCTGGACGAAGCCGACCGGATGCTGGACATGGGCTTTATCCACGACGTCAAGAAAATTTTGGCGCTGGTGCCCAAGGACAAGCAAAGCCTGCTGTTCTCGGCCACTTTTAGCGACGA
>JAGNSH010000026.1 GCA_017988165.1 Giesbergeria sp.
GCTTGATCGCACTGCACCTGCAGCAGCTCGCGCTCGGCCAGCGTGGCGCCAAAGCGCACGGCGCTCAGGCAGCCGCCCCAAATGCAGCCGGTGTCCAGTCCCAGCAAGTGGGGCCGCTGTAGTAAGCCCAGCGTCGACCAGTGGCCAAAGGCAATCAAGGTGTCGGCGCTGCGCCGCCCGGGCGCATCAAACCACGCCAGCATGCCGCTGGGCGCGGCATCGGCGCTGTCGCTGCTGGCAAAGTCCATCACGCCCTTGGGCGTGCAAAAACGCAGCCGCGTCAGGGCGTTGACGATGGCGCGCAGGCGATCCATTCCAGTTAGTGTGTCGCTCCAGTGGTCGGGCGTGTTGCCGTACATCTGTTGCAAAAAATCCAAAATATCCGCGCTGCGCAGTACTGCATGCACTTCATCGGCTAACGCCAGCGCGTCTTGTGCGCTCCATGCGGGCAGCACGCCGGCGTGCACCATCAGCAGCGATTGGCCGCCCAGCTGGTGCTGGCGTGCCAGCGGTTGCTGGCGTAGCCAGTCGATCAGACTGGTGCGGTCGGGGGCGTCTAAAACGCTGGCCAAGGTGTCGCGCCGCGAGGGTGTGCGCACGCCGTAGGCGTTGGCCAGCAGGTGCAGGTCGTGGTTGCCCAGCAGGCAGCGCAGGGCGCCCTCAAAGGCCATGCAGCGGCGCAGCACGGCGCCGGAGTCGGGGCCACGGTTGACCAAATCGCCCAATAAATAGACGGTGTCGCGGCTGGCAGAGAAATCAATCACGTCCAGCAAGCGCTCTAGGGAGCTGTCGCAGCCTTGAACGTCGCCAATACAGTAAAGTGCCACGCTGTTCTTTCTTTATTTTTAAACCATGGATTTTCTGTTGATCGCGTTCCTTACCCTGCTCAATGGGGTGTTCGCGATGTCGGAGTTGGCTTTGGCCTCCAGCCGCAAATCACGCCTGATAGCCATGAGCGAGAGCGGCGATAAGGGCGCTGAAGCGGCGTTGGTGCTGCTCGAAAATCCCACCCAATTTCTGTCCTCAGTGCAAGTGGGCATTACGTCCATTGGTATGTTGAACGGTATTTTGGGTGAGGCCGCGTTCAGCGATAACTTGGCCGCTTGGCTGATGTCTTTTGGTATGCCTGAGGCAGTGGCCGATGTCTCAGCCACTGCCATTGTCATCACCTTGATTACTTTTATCACCATTGTGTTTGGCGAATTAGTGCCTAAACGCATTGGCCAGCTCTACCCTGAATCGACCGCGCGTTGGGTGGCGCGCCCTATGGGCTGGGTAGCACGCGGCGCTAAACCGTTTGTGGCGCTGCTGGCATTTTCTACCCAAGCGGTTTTGAAACTGCTGCGTATTGATAATTCGGCGGCGCGTGCGGTGACGGAAGAAGAAATTGTCGCCAGTTTGGCCGAAGGGCGCGATGCAGGAGTGATTGAGTACCACGAGCACCAAATGGTGCAAAACGTGTTTCGTTTGGATGATCGGCCGCTGACTTCCATCATGGTGCCGCGCAGTGATGTGCAGTGGTTAGATGCCTGTTATAGCGTGGCGCAGTGCCTGCAATTGGCCAGCGCTAATGGCGAAAAAGGCGCGCATTCGTGGTATCCCGTCTGCCGCAGCTCGCTTGACGATGTGCTGGGCATTATCAGCGTGGCGCATTTGCTTGAATTGGGCCCGCAGACCGAGGGCACGATTGAGCGCCATGTGCTGCCGGCGGCCTTTTTGCCAGAAACCATCAGCGGCATGGAATTGCTGGAGCAATTTCGCGCGCGCTCGGGCCGCATGGTGTTTGTGGTCGATGAATATGGCGTGGTGCAAGGCATCATGACGCCACGCGATTTGCTCGAAGCCATTACTGGTGAATTGCAGCCCGGCACCGATACCGATGCCTGGGCGGTGCAGCGCGACGATGGCTCGTGGCTGCTGGACGGCTTGATGCCAGTGTCTGAATTAAAGGCGCGCCTGAACATTCGAGATTTACCCGAAGAAGAGCGCGGCCTCTATAACACCTTGGCCGGATTACTGATGTCCGAATCAGGCCGTTTACCCGCGCAAGCCGAGCGCATTGCCTGCGCTGGTTGGATATTTGAGATCATCGACCTGGATGGCAAACGCATTGACAAAGTGCTGGCGCAGCCCGATGAGGTGTTGACGCAGCAGTCAGAATGAAAAAAGTTCCCGAGATGGCGTAGAAAATAAAAGGGTATTTAAATCAAAAATAAGCCAGTAGGGTTAATGATGTCCCTATAATTCGGCATTCTTAAACCATTCTTTCGAGACACCATGTCAAGTTATAAAGAACTGCTGAAACAACGTGAAGCCCTTGAGCTGCAAATTAGCAATGCACGCCGCGACGAAGTGGCCAATGCTATTGCCCAAGTACGTGCCTTGATTGATGAGTACGCCTTGACACAGCAAGAGGTATTTCCCACTGGCCGTGCGCGCAGCGCCACCAGTGGCACCAAAGTCGCCGCTAAATACCGCGATCCAGCCAGTGGCCAAACGTGGACTGGCCGTGGTAAAGCGCCTAAATGGATTCAAAACCAAGACCGCGCTTTATTCGCTATCAACGCGCCCGTCTGATTGCATTTTTATGCAAACAGTAAAAAGTCCGCTTCGGCGGACTTTTTTTATGGCTGAAGCGTTCAGCCGTGGCAATAAGCGCGCTGGAGATTATTCAAGCAGCGGCTGAATAACTCTTTTTGGGTGACCATAGATTGGCACCAGTATCCCTATCGGCTGGCGTGCGATGCACCCCGGTGCCAGAATGGCCTTCTTGTTCCCCCACGTTTTACGTTACAGGAGTTCACCATGGCCGCATCGTTGTCTCAGCCCATCCCGCACGCTTTTGCCTCTACGCTCCAGCGTTTTACGACTGCGTCGGGCCAATCGGGCCAGTTCTATTCGCTGCCAGCGCTGGCAGAGCAGTTTCCCCAGGTCAAGCGTTTGCCGGTGTCGATTCGCATCGTGCTGGAGTCGGTGCTGCGCAACTGCGATGGCCGCAAAGTCACGCCAGAGCACGTAGCGCAACTGGCCCAGTGGCAGCCCCAAGCCGAGCGCAGCGATGAAATTGCGTTTGTCGTCTCGCGCGTGGTGTTGCAAGACTTCACCGGCGTGCCGCTGCTGGTCGATTTGGCCGCCATGCGCAGCGCCGCGCTGCGCCTAGGCCAAGACGCGCAAAAAATTGAACCGCTGGTGCCGGTGGACTTGGTGGTCGATCACTCCATCATGGTTGATTCTTACGGCCAGAAAGACTCGCTCGACATCAACATGAAGCTCGAATTTCAGCGCAACCGCGAGCGCTACGAATTCATGAAGTGGGGGATGCAGGCGTTTGACACCTTTGGCGTGGTGCCGCCGGGCTTTGGCATCGTCCACCAAGTCAACCTTGAATATCTGGCGCGCGGCGTGCATAAAACCGCCGATGGCGCGTCTGACCCTATTTACTACCCCGACACCTTGGTCGGCACCGACAGCCACACCACCATGATCAATGGCATTGGCGTGGTTGGCTGGGGCGTGGGCGGCATCGAGGCCGAAGCGGCCATGCTGGGCCAGCCGGTGTATTTGCTGACCCCCGACGTGGTGGGCGTCGAATTGAGCGGCCAGTTGCGCGAAGGCGTCACCGCCACCGACTTGGTGCTGACAGTGACTGAGCTGCTGCGCGGGCGCAAGGTGGTCGGCAAGTTTGTGGAGTTTTTTGGCGCCGGCACCCGCACGCTGGCCCTGCCCGACCGCGCCACCATTGGCAACATGGCGCCCGAATACGGCGCGACGATGGGCTTTTTTCCGGTCGATGAAAAAACCATTGACTACTTTCGCGGCACCGGCCGCACCGAGGCCGAGATCGAGGCCTTCGAGGCCTACTTCAAGGCGCAGGGCCTGTTTGGCGTGCCGCTGGCCGGCGAGGTTGATTACTCCGAGGTGATTGCCCTCGACTTGGGCAGCGTCACCCCCAGTTTGGCTGGCCCCAAGCGCCCGCAAGACCGCATCGAGCTGGGCAACGTGGCGGCGCAGTTCACCTCGCTGTTTAGCAAACCGAACGCCGAAAACGGCTTTAACCAACGCGCCGATCGCCTGACGCAGCGCCACCCGCTGGTCTGCACGGTGGACGCAGCCCCGGTGGTGCCCGCGCCCGCCCAAGCGCCCTTGCCCGGCGCCGAGCGCAACGTCGCTGAAATGGTCAGCAACCGCCCCACACTAGAAGCTGCCCAAGCCGGCGCGCCCGAGGTGGTGCCGGTGTGCGAGTTGCCCAACGAGGCCGCGATCAAAGTCGGCCACGGCGATGTGCTGATTGCCGCCATCACCAGCTGCACCAACACCTCTAACCCCAGCGTGCTGCTGGCAGCGGGTTTGTTGGCCAAAAAAGCCGTCGAGGCCGGGCTGCGCGTGCAGCCGCACATCAAAACCTCGCTGGCACCGGGCTCGCGCATCGTTACCGAGTATTTGAGCCAAACCGGCCTGCTGGCGTATCTGGAGCAATTGGGCTTTGCGCTGGCGGGCTACGGTTGCACCACCTGCATTGGCAATGCCGGCGACTTGACGCCCGAGCTGAACGCCGCCATCACGCAAAACGACCTGATTTGCGCCGCCGTGCTGTCGGGCAACCGCAACTTTGAGGCGCGCATCCATCCCAATATCAAGGCCAACTTTTTGGCCAGCCCGCCGCTGGTGGTGGCCTACGCCTTGGCGGGCAGCGTGCTGACCGACATCACCACCCAGCCGCTGGGCCAAGGCACAGACGGCAAAAACGTCTATCTGAAAGACGTGTGGCCCAGCAGCGATGAAATTTACGCACTGATGCACTTTGCGATGAACGGCAAAGCCTTTCGCGACAACTACGCCAAGGTCAAGACCGAGCCGGGCGAGCGCTGGGCCGCCATCCAAGGCGTTGAAGGCGATACCTACACCTGGCCCGCCAGCACCTACATTGCCGAGCCGCCGTATTTCAACCAATTTGCTATCGAAAATGTAGCTGCAAGCGCAGGCGCAGCAAGGGCTGCAGGCCAAAATGATGCTTATTCGGTACATAACGCGCGGATCATGGCGCTGTTTGGTGACTCGATCACTACCGACCACATCTCGCCGGCCGGCGCCATCAAAGCCAGCTCACCAGCGGGCCAGTGGCTGCAACAGCACGGCATCCACAAGGCCGACTTCAACAGCTACGGCGCGCGCCGGGGCCACCACGAAGTGATGATGCGCGGCACCTTTGCCAACGTGCGCATCAAAAACCTGATGCTGCCCGCGCTGGAGAGCGGCTCGCGCGAGGAGGGCGGCGTCACGCTGTTTCAAAACCCCGGCCCGTTGCAGGGTGAAAAGCTCTACATCTTTGACGCCGCCATGCACTACATCGAGCAAGGCACGCCGACGGTGGTGTTTGCCGGCGAAGAGTACGGCACCGGCTCGAGCCGCGACTGGGCCGCCAAAGGCACGCAACTGCTGGGCATCAAGGCGGTGATTGCGCGCAGTTTTGAGCGCATCCATCGCTCCAACTTGGTGGGCATGGGCGTGCTGCCGCTGCAATTTCAAGGCGACGATTCGTGGGAATCACTCGGCTTGACCGGCGAAGAAACCATCGACGTGCTGCCCGACGCCGCGCTGACGCCGCAAAGCACGGCCACGCTGGTGGTGCGCTACGCCGATGGCCGCCGCCGCGAGGTGGCGCTGACGCTGCGCATCGACACGCCGATCGAGGTCGACTACTACCGAGCCGGCGGCATCTTGCCCTACGTGCTGCGCCAGTTGCTGGCGTCTTAACGCCCTAGCGCCGTAACTGCCTAGCGCCTTAGCGCGCGGTGCAGGCACAATCCGCGCCTATGAAAAAGCAGGTTTTAGTGGCCGGTGGCGGCATTGGCGGTATGGCGGCGGCGCTGGGTGCGGCGCGCACCGGTTGGGATGTGCGCTTGTACGAGCGCGCGCAAGTGTTCAGCGAGGTCGGCGCTGGCGTGCAACTGAGCCCGAATGTGGTGCGCTGCTTGCAGGCCTGGGGTTTGCAAAAGCCGCTGCAAGCGGTGGCAGCGTTTCCCGAGCGGCTGCGCGTGCGCTGCGCCACCTCGGGCGCGGTGCTGGCGGCTTTGCCGCTGGGCGCGGACATGGTGCAGCGCTACGGCGCGGCCTACGCCAGCATCCACCGTGGTGATTTGCACGCCTTGCTGCGCGCTGCGGTAGACCAAGAAAGCAGCGTGCAAATCAACGCCGGCCAAGCCATCAGCAGCTACACCGAAGCCGATGGCGCGGTGCTGGTGCGTACCAGCCAAGACCGCGAAATTGAAGGCGATGCGTTGATTGGTGCCGACGGCCTGCGCAGCACCATCCGCGCGCAATTGCTGGGCGACGGCGCGCCGCGCGTCAGTGGCCATTTGGCTTATCGCGCCTTGGTGGTGCAAAGCGCCTTGCCGGCGGCGCTGCGCACCAATGAAGTCACCGCCTGGCTGGGGCCGCGCCTGCACGCGGTGCAGTACCCGGTGCGCGGCGGTGAGCTGCAAAACATCGTCGTCATCATCGAAGGCCCAGCGCCGCGCGATTTAGAAAACTGGGATCACGCCGCCAACGCTACCGATCTGGAGCGTGCATTGGCTGGCAGTTGCAGCGCTTTGCAAGACGTTGTGCGCAGCGTGTCCAGTGTGCCCAGCTGCGCCAGTGGCTGGCGTTTGTGGCCGCTGTCAGACCGCCCGCCAGTCAGCAGCGCCGCGCACATGGCCGGCGGCTTGGTGGCTTTGCTGGGCGACGCGGCGCACCCGATGCGGCCGTATTTGGCACAGGGCGCCGGCATGGCGATTGAAGACGCGGCGCAACTGCAACGCGCACTGTCCATGCACGACCTGGACGTGGCGCTGCGCCTGCGCCGCTACGCGCTCAACCGCTGGGAGCGCAACGCCCGGGTGCAGGCGCGTGCGCAGCGCAACGGCGTTATTTTTCATGCCACCGGGCCGCTGCGCTGGGGGCGCGATGCTTCGCTGCGCCTGCTGGGCGCGCGGGTGTTGGATGTGCCGTGGCTGTACCGCGGCGGCGAGTGGGTGTAATAGTGGCTTATTGCTATCAACAAGATAGCTGTAAGCGCAGGCAGGTAAAGGGCTAGAGGCCGATTTGACCTAAATTTTGCCGTTGTCCAGCAGTGGCGGCGCTGGCAGCCAGCGCAGCGCGCTCGAACCCAGTGCCAAGGCCAGCGCAATGCTGCTCATCACCGCGCGATACGGCTCAATGCCTTGCGACTGCGCCCACGACGCCACCCAGCCGGTGGCGGTTTGCATGATGCCCACGCCCAAAAACATCGCCATGGTGAACACCGACAGCGCCCGCCCGGTCAAGTCGGGCGCGTAGGCCGAGCGCACGTCGGAATACTGCAATATTGAATAGCCCGACAGCGTGGCCACGCACAGCACCAGCGCCACATTGATAGCGCTGTGCTGCACCCAGCCCAGCGCCAAATACAACAGCGCCGCCAGCAGCGAGCAGTTGACCAGCCAGACGCGCCGCCGCCGTGGGCCGGGGTCTAAGCGGCCAAACAGCGCCGGGCTGAACAGCGAAATCATCGACATGGCGACGGCGGCATTGCCGCTCTCGACCAGCGAGAAGCCGTAGCGCCCCATCAGCAGCGGCCCAATCCACAGCCCGCGCAGCGCCAAAAACGAGGCATACGACACCATCGCCAGCGCCAAAATGCCCAGCGTGTGCGGCAGTGCAAACAGCGCGCCAAAACGGCGCACGGCGGTGGCCCAGCTCTCGCGCGCTGGTGCCGGGCCGGGCAAGGTGGGTTCGTGGACGCGCCGCCAAATCAGCAACCAGGCTAGTGCCGACAACACCGCCAGCACCATAAAGCCGGCGCGCCAGCCAAAGCGCTGCACCAGCCACGCCAGCGGCGTGCCGGTAAACAGCAGGCCCAGCCCGCCGACACCCAAGGCAATGCCGGAGATAAAGGCAAAGCGTGCCGCCGGAAAATGGCGCGCAATAAACACCGTGCAGGCCAAAAACGCTGGTGCGCAGCCAATACCAATCAGCAACTGGCCCAGCAGCAGCCACTGGTAGTTGGGCGCACCCGCCGACAGCGCCGCGCCGGCGATGGTCAGCGGAAAAGCACTCAGCACGGTGCGGCGCAGGCCGTACAAATCCATGCCAATGCCCATAAAAAACTGCGTGACGCCAAACGCCAGCCCAAACAGCCCGGCAAACGCCCCCAGCGACGAGGCCGACAGCCCAAAGTCGCCCTGCAAGCCCGTGGCCATGATGGCGGTGACGGTGCGGTAGGCCTGACTGAGCGCAAACGCTGACAGCAGCGCCAGCAGCATCAGCCACAGGCTGCGCAGCGTCGGCGGGGTGTGCGGCGCATCGCCAATGTCAGAAGGGCTGCAAGGATGGCAAGAGCTGGAATGTGGCACGGCAATAGGAAGGGAGGGTGGGCGCGTAAGGTATGGAGCCTACACGCTGACGCACTGGCAGTAGGGGCAAACCGGTGTTTGTTTACAACCACATGGCTGGCGGCTAACGCGCTGCACAAACGCACACACTTTGCGCCAGCACAAAAGAATTTGTTTTTTGCCGATGACAGGAAGCATGGTTTTTAGATTGGCTTCTAAAATGAGAACCATTCTTATTAGTGCGGGTGGTGATGTGGTGAACCAACAAACGAAAAGTGCCCAAGCGGCGCTGGCCCATGCTGGCGGCGACTGCGGTTTGGCCGATGTGCCTTTGCACACTGATGTCTGGGTTTGCGCGCTGCAACTGGACGTGGCGCCGCAAGAGCACGACGTGCTGCTGCGCTTGCTAGAAATTGGCTTTTTGCCCGGCGAGCGCTTGCGCGTGGTGGCGCGCTCGCTGCCCGGGGGCGACCCGATTGCCGTGCGCGTGGGCCGCACCACGTTTGCGCTGCGCCGGCGTGAGGCCTCGCTGATACGCGTCACGGCCACGGCGCCAGCCCATGCCGCCTTGCCCGCATCGCGGCAAGCGCCCTTGCCCGAGCCGCTGTTGCGCTGCCCGGCGCCGGAGTTGGCCGCATGAGCGCCGCCGCATCGGCCCTGCCACCCTCCAGCAGTGCGCTCAGCTTGGCGCTGCTGGGCCATCCCAACAGCGGCAAAACCGCACTGTTTAACCTGCTGACTGGCAGTCGCCAAAAGGTGGCCAATTACGCCGGCGTCACCGTCGAGCGCAAAGAAGGGCTGCTGACCACCGCCTCGGGCCAGCGGGTGCGCGTGCTGGACTTGCCCGGTGCCTACAGCCTCAACGCCCTGAGCGCCGACGAAGCCGTGACGCGCGACGTCATTACCGGCCAGCGCGCCGGTGAAGCCTCGCCCGAGTTGCTGGTGTGCGTTGTCGATGCCACCAACCTGCGCATGGGCCTGCGCATGGTGCTGGAGACCAAGGCCATGGGCCTGCCGATGGTGCTGGCGCTGAACATGAGCGACGCTGCCCGGCGCGCTGGTATCGCCATCGACCGCGCCGTGCTAGAGAGCGAGCTGGGCATGGCAGTGGTCGAAACCGTGGGCATCCAAAAAGGCGGGGCGCACGAGCTGCTGGCGTTTTTGGACGGCTGGCGCCGGGTGGCGGCTGACGTGGGCGCCAGTGCCCACGCGTGGCAGCCCCAAGGCATTGCGCAAGTGCTGCACACGCAGCAAGAAGCGCGGCGTATTTTGCAGTTGGCGGTGCGCGAGCCTGAAGATTTGGCGCGGCTGGACGACCGCATCGACCGCGTGGTGTTGCACCCGCTGTGGGGCATGGTGCTGCTGGCCGTCGCCATGTTTTTTATGTTCCAAGCGGTGTTCAGCTGGGCCGAAGTGCCGATGGATTGGATCACCGCCGCCTTTGCGGCGCTGGCCGAGGCCGCCAACGCGCACATGGCCGAAGGCGTTTTGCGCAGCCTGTTGGTGGACGGCATCATTGCCGGCGCTGGCGGAGTGCTGGTGTTTTTGCCGCAAATTTTGATTTTGTTCTTGTTCATCTTGGCGCTGGAAGACTCGGGCTACCTGCCGCGCGCGGCGTTTTTGCTCGACCGCGTGATGGGCACCGTGGGGCTGTCGGGGCGCTCGTTCATCCCGCTGCTGTCGAGCTTTGCCTGCGCCATTCCCGGCATCATGGCGGCGCGCACCATCACGCACTGGCGTGAGCGGCTGGTGACCATCATGATTGCGCCGCTCATGACCTGCTCGGCGCGTTTGCCGGTGTACGCGCTGCTGATAGCGGCCTTCATTCCCGCGCAAACCGTGTGGGGCGTGTTCAGCCTGCAAGGGCTGGTGATGTTTGCGCTGTACATGGGCGGCATCCTGAGCGCCATGGCCGTGGCAGCGGTGATGAAGCTGTGGCGCGGCAAGGTGCAGCCGACGCCGCTCATCATGGAGCTGCCACCGTACCGCCTGCCCAGCCTGCGCAGTCTGGCCAGTGGTTTGTACGAGCGCGCCGCCATCTTCATGAAGCGCGTCGGCGGCATTATTTTGGCGCTGACGGTGCTGCTGTGGTTCCTCTCGACCTACCCCGGCGCGCCCGAGGGCAGCGTGGGCCCAGCCATCCAGTACAGCTACGCCGGCCAGTTGGGCGCGCTACTCGAAGTAATTTTTGCGCCGATTGGTTTTACTTGGCAGATTGCCGTGGCGCTGGTGCCCGGCATGGCCGCGCGCGAGGTGGTGGTCAGTGCGCTGGGCACGGTGTACGCGCTGTCGGCCACCGGCGACGACGTGGCGGGAAGCCTCGGGCCGCTGATTGCGCAGCAATGGTCGCTGGCGACGGCGCTGTCGCTGTTGGTGTGGTTTGTGTTTGCGCCGCAGTGCTTTTCGACGCTGGTCACGGTGCGGCGCGAAACCAATTCGTGGCGCTTGGCGGCGCTGATGGCGGCGTATTTATTTGCACTGGCCTACGGCGCCAGCTTTATCACTTACCGGCTGGCGCTGGCTTGGGGCGGAGGTTAACGATGTGGCAAGAACTGGTGGTGTACGCCGTGGTGGCGCTGGCGGGTTTGTATGCGCTGTGGTACTGGCTGCCCGCTGGTTTGCGCCGGCGTCTGGGCGGCGTGCGCCCAGCGCTGGGCAAAGCGCCCTCGTGCGGGTCGTGCAGTAGTTGCGGCGGTTGTGGGCCCAAGGCGGGTAAGCCCGCGCCCCAGCCAGCGCCCAAGCCCTAAAAATCCCATTTTTGTTTTATTGCCGCGCCGTGCGCGTGCGTGCTGGCAGCGCCTGCGGGTGGCTGGTGCGCCACGGATTGATGTCCAAGCCGCCCCGGCGGGTGTAGCGCGCATACACCTCTAGCTTGATCGGCTGGCAGTGTGTCCAGATGTCCATAAAGATGCGTTCGACGCATTGCTCGTGGAATTCGTTGTGGTTGCGAAAGCTCACCAAATACTGCAACAAGCCCTCGTGGTCGATGTGCGCGCCGGTGTAGGCAATGCGCACGCTGCCCCAGTCGGGCTGGCCGGTGACCAGGCAATTGCTTTTGAGCAAATTGCTGGTCAGCACCTCGCTCACCGGCGCCTCGTTGTGATTGGCGCTCAACAGCTCGGGCGCTGGGGTGTAGCGCCCGCATTCAATGTCCAGCCGGTCCAGGCTCAGGCCATCGAGTTCGTGGATTTGCTGGCTATCAAACACCTCGGGCAGCAGCAGGCTGACGCCTACCGTGCCGGCCACCGGCGCGCCGCGCCAGACGGTCTGGCTGATGTCGGTGCGGATGCAGGCTTGCACCTCGCTGGCATCGGCAAAGCGGCTTTGGTTAAAGCTGTTCAGATACAGCTTGAAGGACTTGCTCTCGACCAAATTGGGCGTCTCGCACGGCACGGTGATATGCGCCAGCGCTATTTGCGGCTTGCCGCGCAGGTTCAGCCACGACAGCTCAAACGCCGTCCACAGGTCGGCGCCAAAAAACGGCGCGGCCTCGCTGACGCCGATCTCGGCGCGCTTGTCGGCGCGGGGCAGCGCAAACAGCAAGGTGGCGTCGTACTGGTCGGCATAGGCGGCCGGTTTGCCCAGCGGAGATTGGTCGGGCGTGGAGCTGTTCATGGCGCAAAGGTGTCAAAAATTTACTATTAAAAAAATAGCTAGTAGCGCAGCAGGGACGGGCGCTACAGGCTGTTTTGATGATTTTTTAGAAGCTCTCCCACTCATCGTCGGTGGGCTTGGCTTTTGCTGCGGGCGCCGCCACTGCGGGGCGCGCTGGTGCGGCCAGTGCGGCACGCGCTGTGCTGGCTGTGCCCAGCGGCGCCGCTTTAGAGGCAGAGGCTGGCGCCGGCGCTGCAATTTTGGCGGCTTTGATGGTTTTGATGGCTTTGGGGGCAGCTGCGGCGCTTGTGGTGAGGGCGGGTGCTGGGCGCGTCGGTGCCCGCACGGGCGCTGCGCCAGAGGGCGCCGTTGGCGCTGCGCGGCTGGCTTGCACTGGGCTGCCATGGCCCAGTTGGAACACCGCCACCGTGGCGACCAAATCACTGGCCTGGGTTTGCAGGCTGCTGGCAGCGGCGGCCATTTCTTCGACCAGTGCCGCGTTTTGCTGGGTGGTTTGGTCCATTTGCACAATGGCTTCGCCCACTTGGCCCACGCCGGCGCTTTGTTCGGAGCTGGCGGCGCTGATCTCGCCCATCAGATTGGCCACTTGCTGGATTGACTTGACCACCTCGGCCATGGTGCTGCCGGCCTGATCGACCTGCGCGGCGCCGACCTCGACGCGGCTGACGCTGGTGTCGATCAAGGCACGGATTTCTTTGGCTGCCTCGGCTGAGCGCCCGGCCAAACTGCGCACCTCGCTGGCGACGACGGCAAAGCCGCGCCCTTGCTCGCCAGCGCGCGCTGCTTCGACAGCGGCATTGAGCGCCAAGATGTTGGTCTGAAAGGCAATGCCGTCAATCACGCCAATGATGTCGGCGATTTTGTGCGAGCTGTCGTTGATGTCCTTCATGGTGCTGATCACCCGCGCCACTGCTTCGCCGCCCTGCGCGGCCACGTTGGAGGCGGTGCGCGCCAGCTGCGTGGCGTGGCGGGCGTTGTCGGCGTTTTGCGTCACGGTGGAACTGAGCTGCTCCATCGAGGCCGCCGTTTGTTCCAGCGCGCTGGCCTGGCTTTCAGTGCGCGCTGACAGGTCGTGGTTGCCTTGCGAGATTTGTGCGCTGGCGCTGGCTACGCCTTCGGCGCCTTGGCGCACATTGGCCACCACGGCGGCCAAGCTGTTTTGCATTTGCTGCAACTGCGCCATCAGGCTGGCGCTGTCGTTGCTGCGCACTTGGATCGGCTGGCTCAAATCGCCCTGCGCCACGCGCGCAGCCATGGCGGTGGCGTCGTCAGGTTCGCCGCCAATGGGGCGCAGCACCAAGCGCGTCAGCGCCACGCTCAAACCCAAAGACACCAGCACCACGCTGATCAAACCCAGTGCGGCAGAGGAAATGCGCAGCTGCTGCACATCGGCCAAGATGGTGTCGTCGGGCACGGTGACGGCAAACGACCACGGGTCTTTGCTGTGGCCCAGGTGGATGGGGACATAGACGCGCGTCACCTCGGTTTTCAGGCGCTCGCTGACAAAGTGGGTTTGAATGCTGCGCCCGCCGTCAATGGCGGCGCGGGCCAAGTCCAAGCTCTCGCCCCGGCCTATATCTTTGCCGACGTTGTTTGGGTCGCGGTCAGCAACATAAATACCTTTGTGCGATATCACGCTGGCAAAGCCGGTTTCATAAATGCGGATGGGTTCCACCGTTTTTTGCAGACTCGACAGGGCGATGTCCACGCCAGTGACGCCGACAAAGCGGCCATCGATCAGGATTGGCACCACCAGGCTGGTCATCAGCACGGCTTTGCCGGCCAGTTGATAGGTATAGGGCTCCAGCACGGTTTCTTGTCCGCTGGCTTTGGCCAGTTGATAAAAGTCGCCAGCGCCAGGTTTGTCGTAATCGACCAGTGGCTCGACTTGTATGGTGGCGCTGTCGCTGCCGCGATTCCAGTAGGGCACGTAGCGGCCAGTGGCGTCGTGGCCGGGCAAGCCGGCGTGTTCGCTGTCTTGGCCATCAAAAGCATCCGGCTCCCAGCCAGTCCAGACGCCCAAAAATTCAGGGTTGGCGTTGAGTACGCCTTTGAGCAGTGCATTGGCCTGCGCCCGATCTGCCAAGCCAGTAATTTTCATGCCGCCCAGTGCCTGCGCCAAGGTGCGCGCGACGTCAAGTCCTTGCTCTAAGTTGTGCGTCGCCTTGCTGCCCTCGCTGATGGCCAGCTGTGTGGTGTATTGCAGCGCCGTTCGGTACTGCATGGCGCTGGACTGGCGTGACAGCAGGGTCAGCGTCAGCGCATAACCCAGCAGCACAATAAAAGTCACCAGCAGCAGCAAGCGGGTGCGCAAGGACGTTTTTTTTCTGGCGGTTCATGGCAGAGTCACTTTCGGCAAAGTGGAGGGGCAAAGGCAGCGTGTCGGTCTATTTTGGCACTCAGGCGCCGCTGTTGTGGCGCTTAAAGACCAGTTTGTCGGCGCTGGAGGCGCTGGCGTCAAAGGCATAGCCCTCAGCATCAAAATTTTCAAGCTGCTGCGGCTTTGTTGCGCGCTGCTGGATGCAGTAACGCGCCATCAGGCCACGCGCGCGCTTGGCGTGAAAGCTGATGATTTTGTAGGCGCCGTTTTTATAGTCCTGAAACACGCAATCGACCACGCGCGCGCGCAGCACCGATCGATCGACGGCCTTGAAGTATTCCTGCGACGCCAAGTTCAGCACGATGGGCGCGGCGCCGTTTGGTGGCGGGGGCTGTTGTGTGGCCAGTTGGGTGTTGAGGTGCTGGGCAATCTGCGCGCCCCAAAATTGGTACAAGTTGTTGCCCGCCGGCGTGGCCAGGCGCGTGCCCATTTCCAGCCGATACGGCTGCATGGCGTCCAGCGGGCGCAGTACGCCGTACAGGCCGCTCAAGATGGCCAAGTGTTGTTGCGCCCAGTCCCAATCGGCGCGGCTCAGGCGCTGCGCTTGCAAGCCTTCGTAGACATCACCATTGAATGCCAGCAAGGCTGGGCGGGCGGTGCCGGCGGCGTTGTCGGCGGTCCAAGTGTGGTAGCGCGCCACGTTCAGCGCCGCCAGCGGGTCGCTCAGGTGCATCAGCGAGGCGATGGCCTGCGGCGGGTGCTGGCGCAGCAGCGCTATCAAGGCGCTGGCTTGGGGCAAAAATTGTGCTTGGGTGGTGATGCTCGCGGTGCTATCGGCACTAGCGGCGATAGCGGCGGGGATGGGGGAGTCGTAGTCCAAGCGTTTGGCCGGAGAAAGCAAGATCAGCATGGGCAGCCCAGACATAAAACAGCAGCCAAGTGCTGTGAGAAATGTTCAAAAAAGTGAGCTAGTAGCGCTTGATTGGCTTGGCTTTCAAGATGTTTTGCTATTGAAAGCCAATAAACACAAGCGCTATGCGCTATCTATTTAGTATAGACGCTGGTTTTTGTGGGGGCCACAGTGCCCTGGCAGCGGCCAAAAAAACGCCGACCCACTGGCACAGCAGCGAATCGGCGCAGGCACTGAGCCCAGAGCTCAGTGCAAGGTCAGCGTAGGCGAGTTACTGCGTTGGCGACTGCTCAAACGGCAGCGGCATGGCGCTCAGGTCGCGGCGCGTTTCCACCAACACCAGCGGGCCGTCGTCCAGCACCACCACCGGTGGGCGCTGGCGCGGCACGTGCGCTGGGCGTGGCTCGGCAGCGATGGCCGCTTGCACCGCAGCAATTTTGTCGGCGTCCGACGTGACCCATTGCAGCCCGGCATTGCGCGCCACGGTGTGCATTTGCTCCTCAGGCAAGACAAAGTCCTGCACCTGTGGCAAGGCAGCGGGGGCTGCGGCTGGCGTTGCCACTGGTGCTGGTGCGGCGACTGGCGCTGGCGCTGGTGCCGTGACGGGGGCAGCGACAGGTGTAGCGACGGGTGTCGCCTCTGGCGCAGCCACTTCTGCGATGACTACCGGTGCTGGCACGGCGGGCATGACGGCGGGTGCGGCAGCGGCTGACGTCTGCGGTGCGGTCGGCGCTGGGGCAAAGTAGCTGCGGCGCACTGGCTCTGGCGACTCGGGCGTGGCCTCGGTGCTGAGTGCAGCGGCGGGCGCCAGTGCGGTGGCGGCGGCGGTGCCGTCGCTCTCCACGGCGGCGTCGAACGCGGCTGGTGCGCCACTGTCTTGGCGCGGCGTGCGGCTGCCGCGCTCACCACGTTCGCCGCGTTCGCCCCGATCGCGGCCATAGCGGTCGCGGGAGCGGCGCTTGGTCTCGGTGCCTTCTGCCGGCGCGGTGGCCGATGTCGGCGCTGGCTCGTTGCCCGACAAGTCCAAGTCGGGCAAAGCGGCCAGTGGCGCGGTATCGACAAAGTCGCTCGCTGGCTGGGTTTGTTCGCCAGCGGCGCGTGGTGCGCGCTCACGGCCATCGCCGCGCGGCTCGCGTTCGCGGCGGGGGGCGGCGTTATTGCCGTTGTTTTCGCTGCGCTCTGGGCGCTCGCCACGTTCGCGCCGGGGAGCGCGTTCGTTGCGCATCTCTGGTGCTGGCGCGTTGCCATCGGCGGGTGCCATCGACACCTCGCGCGCAGCGTCGTTGTCGCGCGGCGCACGGCCGCGTGGTTCGCGGTTGTCCGGGCGATCGGCGTCGCGCGGTGGTCGTGCTTCGGCGGCGCGGCTGTCGCTGCGAGCGTCAGTACGGCCTTCGCTGCTGCGCTCAGGGCGCTCGTTGCGGCGGTTGCGGCTGTCGCTGCCGTTGCCGTTGCCGTTGCCATTTCCGTTGCTATCACGGGGATTGCCATCGCGGGCGGTGCTATCGCGCGGCGCGCCGTCGCGGCTACCGTCACGGCCATTGTTGCGCTGGCGGCCACGGCCTTCGCTGTTGCGGCTGTCGCGTCCGTCGCGGCGCGGCTCACGTTGCGGCGCGGCGGCGGAAGGTGCTGGTGGCGTCACAGGAGCGGCCATCGGGGCCGGCGCGGCGCCAAAGCCGAGCAGTCCCTTGAGCCAGGCAAAAAAGCCTTGTTCTGGTTGTGGCGTAGGCGCTTGCGGTGGCAGCGGGCGCGGTGCGGCAGCCGCAGCGGCCGGCTGGGCCGTGGGGCCGGTGCCGTGGCGTGGCTGGCGCACTTGGCCTTCGGGGCGCGGTGCGGCTTGCGGCGCCGGGGCGTCGGGCAGCACGCCTTTGATGACTGGGGTTTGCTTGTTGGTCGGCTCTTGCGAGCGGCGCGTCACAGCCGTGGGGTCTTCAATCTCTTCGGCCAGTTTGTAGCTCGGCTCAATGCCTTCCAAGCGCGGGTCGTCGTGCTTCAAGCGCTCTAGCTTGTAGTTGGGCGTCTCCAGTGCTTTGTTGGGCACCATCAGCACGTTGACGCGCTGTTTCAGCTCGATTTTGGCGATTTCGGTGCGCTTTTCGTTCAGCAGGAAGCTGGCCACTTCCACCGGCACTTGGCAGTGCACGGCGGCGGTGTTGTCCTTCATCGACTCCTCTTGGATGATGCGCAAAATTTGCAGCGCCGACGATTCGGTGTCGCGGATGTGGCCCGAGCCACCGCAGCGTGGGCAGGGAATCGACGAGCCCTCAGACAAAGCGGGTTTGAGGCGCTGGCGGCTCATTTCCATCAGGCCAAATTTGCTGATGGTGCCGAACTGCACGCGCGCACGGTCTTGGCGCAGCGCGTCGCGCAGGCGGTTTTCGACCTCGCGGCGGTTCTTGCTCTCGTCCATGTCGATGAAGTCGATGACGATCAGGCCGCCCAAGTCGCGCAGGCGCATTTGGCGGGCCACTTCGTCGGCGGCCTCCAAATTGGTGCGCGTGGCGGTTTCTTCGATGTCGCCGCCCTTGATGGCGCGGGCCGAGTTGACGTCCACCGACACCAGTGCTTCAGTGTGGTCAATCACGATGGCACCGCCGCTGGGCAGTTGCACGGTGCGGGCATAGGCCGACTCGATTTGGTGTTCGATCTGAAAGCGCGAAAACAGCGCGGCATCGTCGCGGTAGCGCTTCACACGGGCGGCGTGCTCAGGCATGACG
>JAGNSH010000125.1 GCA_017988165.1 Giesbergeria sp.
CCACCGCTGGCGCAGTAGACATGCGCAGCAAGGTGCGCGATCTGCGCTGCCAATTGCCCGCGCCGTACAGCGTGTTGGTGGACTTGAAGCAGTCGGTGTTTATGTTCACGCAAGTGACACACCAGCGGCCTTAAACCAGTCCATCAAAGGCCGCTCAAAAGTACCCCAAAGGGGTCTTTTGGGCCACGATGGCCTCGACACGCTTTTCCAGTGCGTCAAAAAGGTGTTCAGGGTGCGGAATGAGCCAGTAGTCGTTACGCTCTATGCCAGCAAAGGCACGCTCTGCCAGCTCGTCAGCCGTCATGCCGTTGCGGGTCTGCATCTCGCGCATGGTCTGCACAAACTCTTGGGTGGCTGGATTAGTGCCCGCATCGCCAAACGGATCATCAAAAATGCCACTGAGCACCGGCCCGGGTGCCAGCAGGTGAACGTCTACTGGCGCCTTTAACATCTTCAGCTCGCCCCACAGCGACTCGGTCAGCGCCACCACGGCAAATTTGCTCGCGGAATAAGGCGACATCAGCGGGCTGGGCAAAAAGCCGCCGACAGAGGCGGTGTTGATGATGCGCCCCGGCCTGCCGTCTTTGAGCATACGCGGCACAAAGCTGCGGATGCCATTGAGCACGCCGCCCAAGTTCACGTCCATGCAACGCGCAAAACGCTCGGGCGTGATTTCCCACGAAAAACCGGTGGCCATCAACCCCGCGTTATTGAACAGCAGGTCTACCCCGCCAAAGCGCGCCCACGCTTGCTCTGCCAGCGCCTCCAGCGCGCAAGCCTGCGTGACGTCGGTGGGGACAGCCAAAACCTCGGCATCCAAAGTCGCCGCGAACGCGTGCAACGACGGAGCATTCACATCGGCCAACACCAACCGCATCCCCAAACTGGCCGCTTTGCGGGCCAAACCCGTGCCAATGCCGCTGGCTGCGCCGGTAATCACGGCCACACCGCCTCGAAATTGTTGTGTCATAAAAACGCACTCCCTATGTATTTCAAATGTTGGGTACCCAGCCGCGTGCCAGCCATCCACCTGTCCAGTGCGCTCACTGCGCCAAAAAGCCGCCGTCCACCGCCAAAAAGCTGCCATTGACATAGGAGGAGCGGTCAGAGCACAGCCACAGCGCCGACTCGGCAACCTCGATCGCCTCGGCCATCCGGCCCGCTGGGATGGATGCCGTCAACGCTTGGTGGTAGTTGTTCTCTTGCACGGCTTGGGTCATGGGTGTTTTGATAAAACCCGGTGCGACGGTATTGCAGCGGATGCCTTTGCCGCCGTACTCCAACGCGACCGTTTTAGTCAGGCCAGCCACCCCATGCTTGGCCGCCACATAACCCGGAATACCAGCAAACGCGATCTGTCCTGCCACCGACGAGGTGTTGACGATGCTGCCGCCACCCGTGGCCAGCATGGCGCGAATTTCGTAGCGCATGCAGTAAAAAACCCCGGACAGATTGATTGCGATGATCCGCTCCCACAGCTCCAGCGGATAGTCGATAGTGCCCGGCGGCAACGGGCCGTCGGAAATTCCGGCGTTGTTGAACGCTGCATCCAGCCGGCCAAAGTGCTCGACAGCGGCGTTGACCATGCGCTCGCAATCCTGCGCCTTGGCCACATCGGTTTTGACAAACACCGCTTTGCTGCCGCCAGCGCGCAACTGCGCAGCGAGTTCTTCGCCTTGCTCTTCGTTCAAATCGGCCAGAAGCAAACTTGCACCCTCGCGCGCAAACAGCTGCGCCGCTGCGCGGCCAATGCCAGTGGCCGCACCAGTAATCAAGGCCACTTTTCCATGCATTTCGTTCATACAGTCTCTCCAAATTCAGGGTGGTGCACAGCAGCAATCTGCTCGTACTCATCTGGCTGGGGCGCAGCCGTCTGCTGTGCAAAAGCTTGGTAGCTCCACGGCCAGCTGGCGGGCACGCCGTCGGCATCGAGGTACCAGCTGCTGCAGCCAGAAGCAAAGATGGTGTTTTTAGCGGCATGGATTCGGCGCTCGTCATACGCTCGCATGACTTCAGGCTTGAGGTCGAGGGCGCAGCCACTGCCAAACTCGATCCGCTGCAGCAGAGCCTCGATATAGCCCCACTGGCGCTCGGCGATATCGATCAAAGAGAAGTTTCCCACCGGCCCAGTGGGGCCGTTGAGCAAGAAAAAGTTGGGAAACCCCGGCATGGCAATGCCCAAGTAGGCGCTGGGGTTGCGCGCCCAAAATCTGTCCAAACTGGCACCATTGCGACCCGTGATGCGCATCGGGCGCATAAAGCGATCGGCATGGAAGCCCGTGGCGAAAACAAGCACGTCCACTTCCAGCAAAGTGTTGTCTTGCATCCGCACGCCCGCAGGTTCTATGCACTGGATGGCACCCACGGCCACCTGCACGTCGGGGCGCTGGACAGTGGCGTAATAATTTTCTGAATAAATCAACCGCTTGCAGGCGGCTCGGTAGTTGGGGCGCAGCTTTTCGCGCAGCACGGGGTCTTTGACGCTTTGCTCTAGGTTGTCGCGCACCAACGCTTCGATTTCTTGAATTTCTGGCGAATTTTGATCCGTAATCGCTTCGGTAAAACGGCTCACCAAGTCGGTGTATTCGGCGCTGTAGCGAATTGCATCCATCAGGCCTGGATTTTTGCGAAAAGCAGCACGCTGCTCTTCGCTGTAAGGCACGTCCAACACCGGCATGACCCACTGCGGTGTGCGCTGAACGTGAACCACTTGGCTGGCGCGCCCCGCTAACCCACAGACAATTTGCACACCGGTCGAGCCATTACCAATAACGCCAATGCGCTTGCCCTCCAGTGGCACCGAATGGTTCCAAGACGCAGAATGCATCTTGGTGCCCACAAAGCTCTCTAGCCCGGCAATTTTTGGCAGACTGAAATGGTGCAACACGCCCGTGGCGGCAACCACCACATCGGCTTCGTCCCTGAGACCCGATGTGGTCTCAAGATGCCAGCGCTGAGCACGCCAAACGCACTCGGCGATCTCTTGGTTGAATCGAATCAGCGCGTTGAGGTTGTGGCGCTGCACGACGTCTTCAAAATAACGCTGAATTTCAGCACCAGAGGCAAAAAAACTGCTCCATTCCGGGTTGGGTGCAAAAGAGTAGGTGTAGGCGTGCGCGGGCACATCGCAGGTCAGGCCAGGATAGGTATTTTCGCGCCACGTTCCGCCAATGCGGTCGGCTTTTTCGTAAACCACCACCTCATGTTTGCCTGCCTGCTGCAACCGAATGGCCGCCAAAATTCCCGCCATGCCAGCACCAATGACGGCGATACGCAGCTTCTTTGAAGTGTTGGATGTGTTCATTTTTCAACCTTTTGGGCAAAAGCTTGGCGCAGTTGGCCTGCGGCAAAAAACAGCACTTGGTTGGCGGCATCGAGCGTACCCAGCAGGCTGGCAAAACCGTGAAACTGTCCCAGCCAGCGACGCTGGGTCACGCAGACACCCGCCTTGACCAGCGCCTGTGCATAAGCCTCTCCCTCATCTCGCAGCGGATCGACTTCTGCAGTGATGACCGTTGCAGCGGGCAAGCCTTGCAAGGCGCTCTGGCGCAGCAACGAGGCCCGAGGGTCTAAGCCCGACGCCCCCTCAGGCAAGTATTGCCGCCAAAACCATCGCATAGCTTGGCGGGTCAATATCGGCATCTGCTCTGACGCCAACTGCGAGGGTGAATCGCAAGCGCTGTCAGCCACCGGGTACAGCAACAGCTGATGGCAAATGGCTATCTCTGTGCCCTGCAATTGCTGCGCCACGACTGCGGCCAGCGTGGCTCCAGCGCTATCGCCGGCCACAGCGATGCGCGCGCCATCAACACCGAGCTGGACAGCGTGGGCGTGCAGCCAGCGCACAGCAGCCACCGCATCATTGACACCAGCTGGAAACGGATGTTCTGGTGCCAACCGGTAGTCAACCGACACCACCAAAGAGCCGGTCTGTGCCGCAAGGCGGCTGCAGATGTTGTCGTGCGTATCCAAGCCGCAACTGACAAAACCGCCACCATGAAAGTACACCGTCAGCGCCAACGGCCCAGCCCCAGTTGGGCGGTACAGGCGCATTTTCAGGGAGCCGTCGGCTCCCTCAAGAATGCCGTCTTCGGTGCTTTCCAGCGCCTCATCTTGGGGCGCGGGAATAGGAAAAGCGGCCAAAAAACTGCGGTATTGGCTGGCAGTGAGCGTCGCAAAATCAGGGAAAGGAAACTGGCTGAGCACATCAGCCACAGCTTGCGCTTGAGGATCCAGAGGCACGGAGAAGTCCTTTCAGTAAATCACTTATCCCGAAAAATCGGTTGTAGAAAGTATGATTTGAGACAGGCAGCCACAACAACCATCATTTGCACTACGCGCGCGCAGCCACCGCCTTTGCTATGGCTCGTTCAAGCTACCTCGAAAATCTCTCCATGTCGAAAAACCCCGTCCACCCCGCTGATGCAAGAGTCTCTGAGGGGTTGAGTCAGCCAGCGCTTAGCGCCTTGGTCGCCTGCATTTACCGAGGAACACTGGAAAACCCGCCGTGGCTGTCGGTGCTCACCCAATTGAGAGAAATTTTGCAGGCTCATCCCGTCGCTCTGGTGCTGCGCCCAGCAGCGCCGCACAAACGGGCTCTGATCGTGATGGCGCGGGAAGGCAATTCGGGCTTGGCGATGGACGACTTCACCTTAGAAGATCAACTCGATGCCGATGTCTTTAGCAGCCTTGCCGAAGACTGCGTCTCGTCTGCAGACGAAATGTTTGGGGAGAGGACGTGGCTCGACAGTGAGTTCTATCGCACGTGGGTTGCACCCTTTGGTATCCGCTATATGTTGGGCGCACAAATCAGGGGCGAGGATGGCTCATTATCCCGACTCAGAATATGCCGCCCGCCCACTGCAATGCCCTTTACCGACCGAGAAAAGGCGATTTGCCAAGCGCTCATTCCGCACTTCAAGCAAGCTATGGAGATTTTTTCTCGCATGAACTGTCTAGAAGCAGAACAGCATTTTTATGCCGAAGCGGTCAACCGGCTTCTTTTGGGAACCATCTTGCTAGACGGCGATGGCAGGGTAATTCGCATGAACGGTGTTGCGGAAAAAATTTTGGCCCAACGCGATGGACTGTCATTTTCCAGTGCAGGTTTGGATGTAACGACACGGGATGGGCAACACGCCTTGCAGGCAGCCATAGCGCATGGGCTGGCCGCCGTCATGGGCAAACAACCCTTCGTTGATGAAGATTTTGCTCAGACCATTGCAGTCCCCAGACCGTCTGGGCGCATGCCTTTGGTGTTCCGAATTCATCCTCTGCCACAAAAAGAGGTCGAAAGCGATGACCGCCACCCCGTCTTGGCACTGCTGGTTTACGACCCAGAACACAAGTTTCAGCTGAAACCGCAGCTGATGCGCCGGCTTTTCGGGCTGACTCCGGCCGAAGCCGCCTTGGCCCAGCGACTTGTCGAAGGGCTGTCACTAGACGATGCCGCTGCCCGCCTTGGCATCCGAAAAAACACGGCGCGCGCGCAATTGAGCGTCATCTTTAACAAAACCGGCGTGACTCGTCAATCGAGTTTGGTCAGTCTTTTGCTCACCAATTCAGAGTTTCTTTAATCTAGCGGTTCCGACCTAGCCCAAAGAGCAGCCCTACATGCGGATAAAAAAACCGCCCGAACTGCAGCAAAACTACAGTACAAGGCGGGAAAGGGGATAACTTATTTTTCTAGGAAGCTAGTTCGCTGCTTACTCTTCAGCAGCTGCCGCAGCCATCGCTGCTGCACCGCGCTCGCTGTACGGCGTCGCGCCGCGTGGCACGTACAAGCCCTCGCACTGCTCCAGATACTCATGCTTTTTGGCACGCGGGTTGTAGAACTGCTTGTACCAAACGCGTGCCTTCATGAAAGGGCCATCGCTGGGGATAAACAGGCCGTTCAAACACGGCGCTTTGTTAGTCCAAACTTCAAAGTCTTGGGCAAACGCCAAGCGGCTTGACTCTTGGAACTGGCGTGCTGCCACCAAATCTGCCGTGTTGACCTGCGCATTGCCACCGGGCGACTTGACAATCAGCGAGTGCCACACCTTGATAGTGCCGTCATCTACCGGGG
>JAGNSH010000126.1 GCA_017988165.1 Giesbergeria sp.
TTGCCCCGCGCGTGGCGTTCTATGGTCTGAGTACGGCCAGCGTGCTGGCAGCCTTTGATGCGCAAGTGCAGATCGTGTCGACCTCGGCACGCATTTCCACCACCTGCCGCGATGCCGACGACCAGCAATTCCTCGACCTCGCCGCCGCCCACCGTGCCGTGCTGCTTAGCAAAGATAAAGCCGTGCTGGCGCTGCGCAAGCGCTTGTTGGCGTATGGCGCGCAGGTGGCTACGGCGCTGGTGCCAGAGAGCCGCTGAGCCATGTCGATTCCAGATCGACTCCCCTTTCTGCGATCACGTTACACCACCGAATGGGTGCTGCTGTGCAGTGCTTTGCTGTTGGTTGCGCTGATCGGTGGTCATTTTTTATCGGAAATGCGCCAAGACATTGAGGTGCGCGAACGCGATCGTCTCGCGGTGAATGCGCGGGTGGTTCACGATGCTCTGGAGCGCCAGCTTGACACCATCAACCGCACGCTGATCGGTATTCGCGACGAACTGCCGCGCTGGCGCACTGAGACTGATGGTCTCCATTTGGCCAGCCGCAGCCTCAAGGCTTTTGCTGAGGCCATGCCGACAGTGCGTACCTTGCTCATTCTTGATGCCCAAGGCAATGCCATTGCTGCCAACCACGATGCAGTGGTTGGTAAAAACTTCCGCGAGCGTGATTACTTTCAGACGGTTTTGCGCAATCCGGACGCAGATACGCTTTATCTGGGTCCGCCCTTCAAAACAGTTCTCGGCGTTTTTGGCATGAATTTGGTGCGCATGGTGCGCGATGCCAATGGGGAGTTTGCTGGCATCGTCAGCGCCACGCTCGATCCGGTCGAACTCAGGTACATGCTCGAATCAGTACGCCATGCGCCCGATGTCTGGGTCACATTGGTGCATGGCGATGGCAAATTGTTTCTGAGCAGCCCGCTCAACGAAGAGTGGCTGGGTGCCGATCTGGCCAAGCCTGGGTCGCGGTTTTCACGCCACCGCGCCGCTGGACAGCCCACCAGCCTCCTGACTGATACTGCGGTGCTGACCGGCGAGCGGCGCTTATTGGCGCAACATACCTTGCAATCGCTGGCGTTGAATATGGACAAGCCCATCGTCATCGGCGTAAGCCGTGACCTTGGCGTGATGTACGCCCGCTGGCATAGTGAGGTGGCTCTGCTTGTTGGTATTTACGCGCTGCTGGTTGCGATCACTGCCCCCAGCCTTTACTTGATCCAGCGGCGGCGCCGACAGGTTGACGCCCAGGCTGCGCTGGTGCAAGCGGCGCTGGCCCAGCGCACCCACGAGGCCGAGGCGGCCAGCCGTGCCAAGAGCGAATTCGTCGCCAACATGAGCCACGAAATCCGCACGCCCATGAATGCCGTGCTTGGGTTGCTGCAACTGCTGGAACTTACGGGTCTGGACACACGCCAGCATGACTACGTCGAAAAAGCCAAAGGGGCGGCGCGCTCGTTACTGGGAATCCTGAACGACATTCTTGACTTTTCCAAGGTCGAGTCGGGCAAGCTGGTGCTGGACGACGCTCCATTTCGACTCGACGAAATGCTGCGCAGCCTGTCTGTGGTGCTGTCCTCGGCTTTGCAGTGCAAAGAGGTCGAAGTCCTTTTTCAGCTCGACCCTGCCGTGCCGCGTGCTCTGCGCGGTGACGGTATGCGACTACAGCAGGTGCTCTTGAACTTGGCGGGCAATGCCATGAAATTCACCGAGCGTGGCGAGGTGGTGGTGGCGCTGCAGTTGCTGCAAGCCGAGCCCGATAGCGTGCGCGTGGAGTTTTCTGTGCGCGATACGGGCATTGGCATTACCGCAGACCGTTTAGATGCCATTTTTGATGGCTTTACCCAGGCAGAAACCTCCACCACGCGGCGTTTTGGCGGCACTGGCTTGGGGTTGGCCATCAGCCGCCGCTTGGTGCATCTGATGGGCGGCGAGTTGCAGGTGCAAAGCACGCCACAGCAGGGCAGCCGGTTTTATTTCACGGTTGAATTCCGACGTGATGCACAAATGCACGCGATAGAGCGTACCGCCGCCGAGAGCGCTTCGCCCCAGCGCATGTTGCGCGTGCTCATCGTGGACGATAACGCCACCGCCCGCGAGGTGCTGTCTGCCATGGTCACGTCCTTTGGCTGGCAGGCTGAAACGGCCTCCAGCGGTGCGCAGGCGATTGCGCTGTTAGAGGCGGCTGTCAAGACGGGCGTGCCGTTTGACATCCTCTGCGTAGACTGGATCATGCCCGGCATGGACGGCTGGGAGACCATACAGCGCTTGCGCTTATGTAGGCGCGAGGCAGAGCCTTTGCCGGCTATTTTGATGATTACCGCCCATGGTCGTGAAATGCTGGTGCAGCGCTTGGGTGAGGCAGAGCAGCCGCTGGATGGTTTCTTGGTCAAGCCAGTCACGCCCTCGATGCTGTTTGACGCCGTGGCACAGGCCACACAAGGCATTTCGGTGACGCGCCAGCGCAGCGCCACGCCGGGCGAACAGACCGCTGGTGCGCTTGCTGGCCTGCGCATTCTCATCGTGGAAGACAACCCGCTGAACCAGCAGGTAGCGCGCGAATTGCTTGCCTACGCTGGCGCTGAGATTGAGGTGGCCGGTGACGGGCTGCACGGCATCGAGTGCGTGCGCCGCGCCTTGCAGCCTTATGACGCCATATTGATGGACATCCAGATGCCCCGTATGGACGGTTACGCCGCCACGCGCGTGCTGCGCGAAGAAATGGGCATAGCCACGCCCATCATCGCCATGACGGCCAACGCTTTGCCTGCCGATCGGGCAGCTTGCCTTGCGGCAGGAATGTCAGACCACATCGGCAAACCCATTGATGCCAGCGAACTTATCGACCTGCTGCGGCAGCATTGCCGCCAAGGAGCGGGGGCGCTGGCAGCACCAACCGCTAGCGTCGTGCCTGCACTGCCTGCTTTGCCGCCGGGTTATGACCTCGCTGGCGCGCTGGCGCGCATGGCTGGTAACTGCAGCCTGTTAGCCCGTCTGGCACGGGGCTTTGGGTCAGAGAGTGCAAGCATCCTGGCCAATGCTGCGGCGGCATGGCAGCAAGGTGAGTACGCCGCTGCTGCGCGCGAAATGCATACCCTCAAGGGGCTGGCCGCCGCTACGCTGGGGGCTACGGTGCTGGCACAGCAGGCTGCTCAGGCCGAGAGCGCTTGTAAAACAGCCTTGGTCGCTGCAGCCAACAGTGGAGAGTGCCTCCCCGACGCCACTGCGGGCGCAGCGACTGAGCTTGCTGCGCTGGATGCTGCACGCGCTGCGGCTGTGGCCGTTTTGGCGACTGTGGCCGATGCACTCGATCCACCTAGTGCTGGCGTGGACGTTGGCACGCCTGTAGACAGGCAGCGGCTGCGCGAGCAATTGGACGAGCTTGGCACCTTGCTCGAACAACAGAACATGCGCGCGCTGGATGTGTTTGCCACCCTCCAGCGCGAGGCAGGCAGCGCGCTGGCCGACAGTGTGCATGGCATCGAAGCGGCGCTGTTTCAACTCGATTTCACGGCTGCACGCGACCAAGTGGCCCATTTGCAACGGACACTAATGCCATGACACCAGCCCCCCACCAGCTCCCCACATTTCGCAACCTGGCCACGCCGCCCGAACGCCCACGCCTGCTGGTGGTAGACGACCAGCCGACCAACATCCAAGTGCTCTACCAGATATTCCAGGCCGACCACGAGGTGTTCATGGCCAGGGACGGGGAGCAGGCGCTGGCCTTTTGCCGCAACAACCCGCCGCCCGACCTGGTTCTTCTGGACGTGGTGATGCCTGAGATGGACGGCATTGAAGTCTGCCGCCAGCTCAAGGCCGACCCGGTGCTGGCCGACATCCCGGTGATTTTTGTTACGGCCTGCTCCGAGCCTGCGGATGAAACCCGCGCGCTGGAGTCGGGCGGTGTGGATTTCATCACCAAGCCGGTCAATCCGGCCGTGGTGCGCGCCCGCGTCAAAACCCATCTCACGCTCAAGGCGCAGGGCGATGTGCTGCGTTCGCTGGTTTTTGTGGACGGGCTGACCGGCGTTGCCAACCGCCGCCGCTTTGATGAGGCTTTGCAGATCGAATGGCGCCGCTGCCAGCGCAAAGGCGCCCCGCTGGCGCTGCTGATGATGGATATCGACCATTTCAAGCGCTACAACGACCGCTACGGCCACCAGACCGGCGATGCCTGCTTGCAGCAAGTGGCCGCCACCCTCAAGGCGGGTTTGCAGCGTGGGCACGACCTGGTCGCGCGCTACGGCGGCGAGGAGTTTGCCTGTCTGCTGTCTGAATGCGACCTGGCCGCCGGGCTGCACAAGGCCCAGGCACTGCTGGCCGCTGTGGCGGCGCTGGGGATTGCACACGCCGATTCACCCACCGCCGACCGGGTGACGCTGAGCATCGGCGTCGCCGTTCTGTATCCCAGTAGCGACTGCGGCCCAGAGGCGCTTGTGGCCGCTGCCGATGCGGCGCTGTATGAGGCCAAGCGCAGCGGGCGCAACCGGGTTTGCGCCAGCCCGATGGCGCATTGAACAAGCCAGCGCTCCCGTAAGATTGCTTGTGCAGCCTGCAGGCCACCACCAGATATGTGCAGCGGCAAACGCACTCCAGTCCACCTAGAACTTTGGTGCAATCTATAGCTGGTTTATAGGGCAAAGCAAGGGCGAGAAAGTCCTGCGGGCTAAGGCGCGCGCTTGACCCCGGGGCTTGTCGCGCCATTGGTCACTTGCGCTCGCTATCAAACCACCCCTGTGGTTTTTTGTCATGCGCCACGTCTCTTATATGAACTTCATATAAGAGACTGCTACACTGCGCCTCCTTTATGACTTCCATGCTCCGTATCTCGCTCAACGCGTCGCCTGAACAGGTGCTGCGCCTGCAGGCTTTGCAGACCGGGTTTGCGCAGGTGTGCAACGCTTTGGCACCGCTGGTGCAGCAAACGCGGGTCTGGAATCGGGTGGCCTTGCACCACTTGGCCTACCGCCAGTTGCGCGAGCAGTTTCCCGAGATGGGTTCGCAAATGGTGTGCAACGCCATCTATTCGGTATCGCGCACTTGCCGGCTGGTGTTTCAGCACCCCGACAGCCCGTTCAGCCTGCAGCGCTTGGGCAGCAAGGCGCTGCCGCTGCTGCGTTTTGCCGACTCGTGCCCGGTGTACTTTGACCGCCACACCTTGAGCCTCAAGGCCGGCCAGTTGTCGATGTTTACGCTGGACGGTCGGATGCGCTTTCAGCTGACGTTGCGCGCCGAGGACGAACAGGCGTTTCATGCCAGCAAGTTGCGCGAAATTGTGCTGGCCCGCCGCGCCGATGGCGTCTACGAATTGTCATTTTTGCTGGCCCCGCCAGAAGATATTAAAACAATAGCTGCATCCGCAGTACCCGCCTTGCTTACAGCCACATTAGAGACTAAAACGCCCGAAGACGTAAGCGGCGAAATTCCTGAATACATCATTGTTGAAGAAGTTCTATGAACCCTCAAAAGCCCCCTTCAGAGCTGCGCGCTGCCCTTTGGTCGCTCAAGCCCTACTTTGTGCGCGCTAGCTGGTTCAGCCTGATAGCGAGCATCTTGGTGCTGGCGCCGTCGGGCTACATGCTGGAGGTGTACGACCGCGTAGTCAACAGCCGCAGCCACGCCACGCTGGTGATGCTGACGCTGCTGGTGCTGGGCGCCTATGTGCTGATGGAAATCTTGGAATGGGCGCGCAGCGAAATCATGCGCAGCGCCAGTGTCGAGCTGGACAACAAGCTCAGCGGGCGCATTTTCCGGGCCATTTTTGAGGCCAATCTGCGCCGCCTGCCTGGTGGTACGCAGCAGCCGCTGAACGACTTTCGGCAGGTGCGCGACTTTCTGTTTTCGCCCGCCCTACTAGCGTTGATGGAGTCGCCCATCGCCCTGATTATGTTGGTGCTACTTTTTTTGATCAGCCCGGTGCTGGGTTGGTCGGCGCTGGTATTTGGTGTGCTGCAAACCTTTGTCGCTTGGCTCAACGAGCGCGGCACCAAGCCGCTATTAATGAAGGCCAACCGCAGCGCCATTGCTGCGCAGCAATATGCCGATGGCACGCTGCGCAATGCTGAAG
>JAGNSH010000027.1 GCA_017988165.1 Giesbergeria sp.
CCAGCACCATGCCAAAGCAGTGGTACAGCGGCACCGGAATGCACAGGCTATCGGCGTCTGAAAAATTCATCGCCTGCGCAATAAAGCGCGCGTTGTTGACCACGTTGTGGTGCGTCAGCGTGGCACCTTTGGGGTGGCCGGTGGTGCCGCTGGTGAACTGGATGTTGATGGCATCAAAGCACGACAGGCGCGCGCCCAGCGCGTTCAGCGCAGCCACGTCCAGCGCGGCGCGGCCGCTTTCCAGCACCTCGGCGTAGTTGAGCATGCCGGGGGTTTTTTCGTCGCCCAAGCGAATCACCATTTGCAGCGATGGCAGGCGCGTGGACTGCAAAGCGCCGGCTTGGCAGGTGGCCAGCTCGGGCGCGAGGCGTTGCAGCATCTCTAGGTAGCGCGAGCTTTTCAGGTGCTCGGCGGTGACCAGCGCGCGGCAGCCCGACAGGTTCAGGGCGTATTCCAGCTCCGTGACGCGGTAGGCCGGGTTGATGTTGACCAGCACCAGCCCCGCGCGGGCGGTGGCAAATTGCGTCACCAGCCACTCCAAGCGGTTGGGCGACCAGATGCCGACCCGCTCGCCCACTTGCAGGCCCAGCGCCTGCAGGCCGCTGGCAAAGGCATCGACCTCGGCTTGGAACTGCGCCCACGTCCAGCGCACGTTTTGCTCGCGAAACACCGCCGCTAAACGGTTGGGAAAGCGCTGCACGGTGTCCAGCAAAAACTGGCCAATCGGCGCATCCGACAAAGTGGCATCGGTGCGGCCCTTGACCTGAGACAGGCCCGCCAGCGGGGCCAGATTCCAATCGGGGGTAGTTGTAGGGGTGGGGGATATAGCAGACATAAAAACCTCTCCGAGTCGCGCGTGCGTGAAGCTGAACATTTTGCCGCCAACGCCCACATCGGCTGCGACAAAAGGGTTGCAAAAGCAACCATGCTATCGATGCACCGGCTTGAGCGAGGGCGGCCCAAGCATCCGACCTACACAGTAAAGTGCATACATTGCGTACATTGCTATTTTTTATAGGACGCCACACCATGTTCAAAATTTCCACTGCCCGCCTGTTGGCGCTGTGCGCTGCCGGTTTGCTCGCCAGCGGCTGCGTTACCACGCAAGACAACGGCTATTACGACTCGGCCCCCATCTACCCAGCCGGCGGCGTCTACGGCCCGGGTGGCTATCCGCAGCCGTACCCGCAGGCCTACCCGACCTATCCGACACAGCCGCCGTATTTCCGCCATGAAGACGACCGGCGCCGCTGGCAACAAGAGCAGCGCGAACGTGAGCGCGCCCAAGAAGCGCGCGAGCGTGAGCGCGATCGCGATCGCAACGCCTATCAGCGCCAACGCGAGCGCGAAATTCGCGAGCGCGAAGCACGTGAACGCGAAGCACGCCAGCGCGACCAACAGCACCAGCAAAACCAGCAGCAGCAACAGCGCCGCGAGCAGCAAGAGCGCGAACAGCGCCAGCGCGACGAAGCGCGCCACCAGCAGCAGCGCGACCAACAAGCGCGGCGCGAGCAACAAGCCCAGCGTGAACGCGAACAAGGTCGCCACAACCAGCCTGACCAAGACCGCGCCCCGCGCTGGCGCTCTCCGGGCGAGTTAGAGCGCAACCAAGGCCGCTAAAGCGACCGGCGTGCTAACGCACAAGGCAAGGCCAGCCCCGATGTATATCTCTGTACGCTTAATGCGCCCTACGCGCTTACTGTGTTTGGCGGCGGCGGCCAGCTTGCTCGGCGCCATGGCGTCAGCGCAAGTGGTGCGCTGCACCGACGCGCGCACCGGCGCCGTCACCTACACCGATGGCACCTGCCATCCCGCCGCGCAGGCGCGCGAGGTGCAAGCGCGCCAAGCCCCCGAAGAAATCGCCCAAGAACGCGCCCAAGCCGCGCAGGCGCTGGCAGAAAAGCAGCAACGCTTGGACACCGAAGCCGCTGCCCAAGAGCGTGAGGCCGAGCGCCAAGCCCAGCGCCAGCGCGACCAAGCGGCGCGCGCTGCGGCGGCCCCCAGCGCGGCGCAGGCCTATGCCCGATCGCCCGAATGCGCGCGCTCGCGGCGCAATTTTGACTTTGCTGCCAGCAGTGCCGCCAGTCTGCGCTACGACCAAGACGCGCAACTGCAAGCAGCGCAGCGGCAAATGGAACTGGACTGCTTGGGCCCCGAGGGCTATGCAGCGGTAGAAAAAAACCGCCCGCCGCCGGCGCCAGCACCGATCGTGGTGTACCCGCCGCAGCGCTGGCGTCCACCGCCGCCGCACCCTTGGCCGCCGCGCCCACACGCTCCGGCGCCAGCGCCGCGCCCGCTGGGTGTGCAGCCACAGCCGCCGGTAGCGCCGGCGCCTTCCACCCAGCCCCGGCCTTCGGTGCAGCCGCAGTCGGCTGTGCAAAGTGCGCCCAGCCGCCGGCGCTGCTCTGGCCCCGGCTGCGACGCCATGCCTTAGCGCAGCCCCTCGCGCACCGTGGGGTAGTGCAGTGCTAGGCGCAATTCGCGGTGCAGGCGGGTGTTGTCCAGGCGGCGCGACTCGCCCATAAAACTCAGCAGCGCCAGCGGCAAATGCTCTTGCGCGCTGCTGCGCGGCACGCGCGGTGGGCGCGCCAGGCCGTACAGGTCGGCGGCCAGGTCAAAGTAGTCACCCATCTTTAACTCTGAATCGTCACTGGCGTGGTAGATGCGCTGCGGCGCGCCGCGCCACAGCGCCGCAGTGCAGGCGCGCGCCAAGTCGTCGGCGTGGATGTGGTTGGTGTAAACGTCGTCGCACGCTTGCAGCACCGGCGTGCCTTTGCGCAGCCGCGCCTCGGGCGTGCCGTTGTCGCGGTCGGGGGCGTAGATGCCGGGAATGCGCAAGATGCTGACGCGCACCCTGATGCGGCTAGAAAGGCCAAAGTGGCGCACGGCGCGCTCGGCATCGACGCGGCGCTGGGCGCGCGCGGTGCTGGGGGCCACGCTGCGGGTTTCGCTGACCCGCGCGCCAGCGCAGTCGCCATAGACGCCGCTGGTTGATCCATACACCAACGCCGTCGGCGCACTGCGCCGGCGCAGCGCACGCAGCAAAGCCAGCGTGCGCGGGTCGCGCCACCACTGGCCGTTGGGCGCGGCGCTGGGCGGCGGCGCCAAGTGCAAAACGTGCGTTGCCAGACCGGCCAAACGGCGCAGCGTGGCTGGGCAGTCCAAGTTGCCCAGCAGCGGCGTCAGGCCCAGCGCGCGCAAAGCCGGCAGGCGCGCCGCCTCGCTGGTCAGCGCCAGCACGCGCACCCGCTGCGCCCCGGGGCCACTGCCCAAGCGGCGCGCCACCCGGGTGCCGACATCGCCGCAGCCAACGATTAGCAGGCGCGGGCGGCGAAAGCGCGCTGGCAAAGCGCCCAGCGGGCTCATGCCGGCGCCCTTGGGCAGCGCGGCGCCATCGGCAGACTGTTTAGCGCAGGCGCGGTGTGGGCTTGTGGGGTTGAAAGCCGGCGTTCAGAGGGTGAAGGCAAAATTGGCCCTGTTTTGCAGTGATTGACCGCCTAAGGATACCTACACATGACCTCCGCCGTGCCGCACGCTTCTCTCTCATCGTCGTTTCAAGTCACCGTCCAACCCAGTGGCCGCAGCTTTACGGCGCAGCCGGGTGAGACGCTGCTGGGCGCTGCCATCCGCGCCGGCGTCGGCTTGCCGTATGGCTGCAAAGACGGCGCTTGTGGCTCGTGCAAATGCAAAAAAATGCAAGGCACGGTGGTACACGGCCCGCACCAAGACAAAGCCCTGAGCGCGCAAGAAGAAGCCGACGGTTTTGTGCTGACCTGCTGCGCCGTAGCCCACAGCAACGTGCAACTACAGGCGCGCCAAGTCACCGACGAGAGCAGCTACCCAGTGCGCAAAATGCCGGTGCGCGTGGCCGCCTTCGAGAAAAAATCGCCCGACGTGATGCAACTGCGCCTGCAATTGCCGGCTACCGACACCTTTCGCTACCACGCCGGCCAGTACGTCGAATTTTTGTTGCCGGGCGACGTACGCAGGGCTTACTCGATGGCCAACGCGCCGCACACCCAGCCCGAGCAGCACAGCATCGAGCTGCATATTCGCCATATGCCGGGCGGCAAGTTCACTGACCATGTGTTTAGCGCGCTGAAGGAGAAAGAAATTTTGCGCATCGAAGGCCCGTTTGGCAGCTTCTTTTTACGCGAGGACTCGAACAAGCCGCTCATCTTGCTGGCCGCTGGCACCGGCTTTGCGCCGCTCAAAGCGCTGATCGAGCATATGCAGTTCAAAGGCATCACCCGCCCGACCACGTTGTATTGGGGCGGGCGGCGTCCGCAGGATTTGTATCTAGACGATTGGGTGCGCGCGCGCTTGGCGCAAATGCCGCAGTTGTCGTATGTGCCGGTGGTGTCTGACGCCCTGCCCGAAGACGGCTGGAGCGGGCGCAGCGGCTTGGTTCACCAAGCGGTGCTGGAGGACTTTGCCGACCTGTCGGGCCACCAGGTCTATGCCTGCGGCGCGCCTGTGGTGGTCGACTCCGCTTGGCGCGCTTATGTGCAGCAGCGCGGCCTGCCCAGCGAAGCGTTTTTTGCCGACGCGTTTACCTCAGAAGCCGACAAGCACAGCGCTTGATTGAATCAAAAACAATAGCTAGTAGCGCACGTATCTTAAAGGTTTCAGTTGGTTTTATGCCTGAAACCCTTTAAAGACGTGCGCTAGCAGCTATCAAAATTAAAGCGTTTGCCAGCCCGGCGCGGCGTGGCGGGTGATGGCTTGGGCTTGCACGGCGTGCAAGGCGCTGGCGGATACGCGCTCGGGGGCCAGCTCGGCCAGCGGTTGCAGCACGAAGGCGCGCTCGTACAGGCGCGGGTGCGGCACGGTGAGCGTTGGCGTATGAATGCGCTGCTCGCCCCACCACAAAATGTCCAAATCCAGCGTGCGCGGCGCGTTGCGGTAGGGGCGCTGGCGGCCTGCGCTGAGTTCGATGGCTTGCAGCGCTGCCAGCAAAGCTTGCGGCGCCAGCGTGGTGCTCAACTCGGCGGCGGCATTGAGGTAGTCCGGGCCGCCCGCATCGACCGGCGCACTGCGGTACAGCGAGGACACGCGCCGCACCTGCGTGCCCTCCAGCGCGGCAATGGCTAACAAGGCGGCGCGCAGCGCGTCGGCGCGCTCACCCAAGTTGGCGCCCAGACCAATCCATACCGTGCTGGTGGCGGTGTCAATCACCGTGGGGGCCAGCGCCGCCTTCGCTGCTACCACCTTCACCCGCGCCGTCACCCGCGCCGGGTTTGCGGCGACGGCGGCGGCGTTTTTTCGGTGCGCTGTCGTCGCCCAAGACTTCGGGTTCGTGCTCGGCGCTGGGCGCGTTGGCTGATGCCGAGGCTGGCGCTGCGGCGCGGGGTACGCGGCGCGTGACTGGCTGCTTGGCGCGGGTCAGGGCCTTTTGCTCTTCGCGGGCTTGATCCATCAGGTCGTAGCGGCGGCTTTCGTCGGCACCGCTGTATTCCTGCCACCAACTGGCCAGCGCTTCGTCAATTTCGCCAACATCAGCGCGCAGGCGCAAAAAGTCAAAGCCCGCGCGAAAGCGCAATTGCGCCACCATGCTCTCGGGCACGCGGCCGGCGCGCTTTTCAAAGCGCGGCTGCATCACCCAAATTTCGCGCATATCGGCGGCCAGCTTGCCCCGGCCAGAAACGTCGCCAATGCGGCGGTCAAACACTTCGTCAATCGCCTCTTGCAGCGCCGGCAACGAATGCTCGCCGCCGGCCATGCGCTTGTCCCAGCCGGTTTTGACGTCGTGCCACAGCACGCAGGCCAGCAAAAAGCTGGGTGCCACCGGCTTGCCTTCGCCCACGCGGCGGTCGGTGTCGGTGAGGGCGGCGCGGACAAAGTCGCTGTCAGCGCGCTCGACCACCACGTCCAGCAGCGGGTAAATGCCGCGCGCCAGACCGAGCTTTTTCAGCTGCTCGATGGTGGCGATGGCGTGGCCGGTTTGCAGCAGTTTGAGCATTTCGTCAAACATCCGGCTTTGCGGCACGTCGGCCAGCAGGCGTTGCGACTCGATCAGCGGGGCGGCGGTTTTGGCGTCCAGCGTAAAGCCCAAGCGGCTGAGTTTGGCGGCAAAGCGCACCGCGCGGATGATGCGCACCGGGTCTTCGCGGTAGCGCTGCACCGGGTCGCCAATCATGCGCAGCGTTTTCTTCTTCGCGTCTTGGATGCCCTTGTGGTAGTCGACGACGATTTGCGTCTCGGGGTCGTAGTACATGGCGTTCAGGGTGAAGTCGCGCCGGGTAGCGTCTTCGTCCTGCGGGCCCCAGACGTTGTCGCGCAGCACGCGGCCGCTGGAGCCCACGGCGTGCGTCATGCCAGCCAGCGCATTGCGGCTGGTTTTTTCGTTGCCCGAGACTTGCTCGGCCGCGACGTTATCGACCTGCGCGCGGAAGGTGGAGACCTCAATCACCTCGTTTTCGCGCCCGCGCCCATGGACGACGTGGACGATGCGAAAGCGCCGGCCAATGATGAAGGCGCGCCGGAACAGCCCCTTGACCTGCTCGGGCGTGGCGTTGGTGGCGACGTCAAAGTCTTTGGGCTTGAGGCCCAGCAGCAGGTCGCGCACTGCACCGCCGACGATGTAGGCCTCAAAGCCAGCGTTTTTGAGTGTGTGTACGACGTCAGCGGCGTGCTGGTCGACGCGGCGCGGGTCGATGCCGTGGACGGATGCCGGCACTTCTTCGCGCTTGCCAAACGGCGCTGCGGCGGCTTTGCGCCCGCCAGGGGTGGCTTTGGCCAGCAGTTTGTCGATGAATTTTTTGATCATGATTGGGCAGGAAATAAATCCAAAATGCGCCAGCCGCGCTGCTGGGCCAAGGCGCGCAGGCGCGTGTCGGGGTTGGTGGCCACCGGGTGGTTGACTTTTTCTAGCAGTGGCAGGTCGTTCATCGAGTCGCTGTAGAAGGTGCTGTCGACACCGCTCCAGTCCAGCCCGCGTGCGGCCAGCCACGCCTGCATGCGCGTGACTTTGCCGCCGCGCATCGACGGTGTGCCGGCAATGGCGCCGGTAAACCAGCCGTCTGCGCCGCGTTCGAGCTGCATCGCCAGCAGCTCGGGCACGCCCAGCGCCTGGGCAATCGGCGCAGTCACAAACTCGTTGGTGGCGGTGACGATGGCGACCATGTCGCCCGCGTCTTGGTGCTGGCGCAGCAGGGCCAGCGCCTCGGGGCGAATGGCTGGCTGCACCACCTCGCGCATAAATTGCGCGTGGGCTGCAGCAGCGGCCTGCGGGCCGCGCTGGCGCACCGCGTCGATGGCAAAGCGCACGTAGTCGTGTACGTCCAAGGTGCCGGCTTGGTAGTGGGCAAAAAACTCGGCGTTGCGCCGACTAAATTCAGTCGGGTCGTTCCAGCCGATGCGGGTGGTGAACTCGCCCCACTCGTAGTCTGAATCGATGGGCAGCAAGGTGTGGTCCAGGTCAAACAGGGTCAACCGGGGGCGCGATGCCGAAGTGTCTGGGGTCATGCGAAAAAAAACTGTCGTAAAAAAAGGGAGCTGCCTAGCGCATCACTCGGAGTCGAGCATGTCTTTGAGCAGCGGAATGGTCAGCGCGCGCTGGGTGCGCAGCGCGTGGCGGTCAAGGCGCTCTAGCAGCGCCATCAGACTGCCCAAGTCGCGCGAAAAGCGCTTGAGTATGTAGTCCAGCACATCATCACCCAGCGTCAGGCCACGCACGCCGGCTTGGCGACGCAGCACGGCGCGCAGCTCGGTGTCAGCGGGCATTTGCAGGTGAAACACGTGGCCCCAGCCCAGACGGCTGCGCAGATCTTCGCGCAGCGGCAAGTCGGCCGGCGGCACGCTGCCGGCGGAAATCACCCAGCGCTGCACGCCGTTGGCCGGGCTCATGGCGTTGATAAACCAGTTGAAGGCGACGTTTTGCTGCGAGGTGCTGTACAGGTGTACGTCGTCCAAGATGACCGCTGACCAGCGCTCATCAAACGCCGGCGCGTATTTGCTTTTGGCATCGCGCCAGCCGACGCTGGCGCCTTGCTCGCGCAGCGCCTGGCGCACGGCTTGCAGCAAATGGGTTTTGCCGCTGCCCGACTCGCCCCATAAATAGGTCGGCACCGGCGCGCTGGCATGGCTGTGGCCCAGCGCCTGCGCCAAGTGCTGCAAGGCAGCGGTGTTGGGGCCGGCAAAGAAGCCTTCCAGCGTCGGCGCCGGGGCCAAGCCGATGTCCAGCGCAAGCTGCTTCATGGCTGCAACCCCCGCAAGCGCGGCGCGCAAGCGCAAGGTGGAGGAGCGAAACGTGGCATGGCGGTGGTGGGCAAAGGGCGCAAGGGTGGTGTATGGATTAGGGGCGGCGCTGGGTGGTGCGCCGCGCGCAACCCGTAGAATCTGCGCAAATTTTAGTCTGCCAGCGCGCCACTGCGCCTTATACCTGCCATGAGCTCCTCTGCATCTTCTTCTACCCCCTCCACCGACCCCATTTCTTACAAAGACGCGGGTGTTGACATCGATGCCGGCGACGCCCTGATCGAGCGCATCAAGCCGCTGGCCAAAAAGACCATGCGCGACGGCGTGCTGGCCGGCATTGGCGGCTTTGGCGCGCTGTTTGAAGTGCCCAAGCGCTACCAAGAACCGGTGCTGGTCTCGGGCACCGACGGCGTGGGCACCAAGCTCAAGCTGGCGTTTGAGTGGAATATGCACGACACCGTCGGCATCGACTTGGTGGCCATGAGCGTCAACGACGTGCTGGTGCAAGGCGCCGAGCCTTTGTTCTTTTTGGACTACTTTGCCTGCGGCAAATTGGATATCGACACCGCTGCGGCCGTCGTCGGCGGCATTGCCAAAGGCTGCGAGCTGTCGGGCTGCGCCTTGATTGGCGGCGAAACCGCTGAAATGCCCGGTATGTACCCCGCCGGTGAATACGACTTGGCCGGCTTTGCTGTTGGTGCGGTCGAAAAATCCAAAATTTTGTCCAGCCACAACGTCAAAGTCGGCGACGTGGTGCTGGGCTTGGCCAGCAGCGGCGTCCACTCCAACGGCTTTAGCCTGGTGCGCAAATGTATTGAGCGTGCCGAAGCCGCCAACGCCGTGCCCGAGACGCTGGACGGCCAGCCGTTCAAGCAAGCGGTGATGGCGCCGACGCGCCTGTATGTCAAAAACGTGCTGGCCGCACTGGCCGCGCACCCCATCAAAGCGCTGGCGCACATCACCGGCGGCGGTTTGCTGGAGAACATTCCGCGCGTGCTGCCCGAGGGCACGGCGGCGTACTTGGTCAAAGGCAGCTGGCCGCAAACCGAGCTGTTTGCCTGGCTGCAAAAAACCGCCGCCATTGACGACACCGAAATGAACCGCACCTTCAACAACGGCATCGGCATGGTGGTCATCGTCGAGGCGGCCCACGCCGAGGCCACTGCCGCCATGCTGCGCGAAGCGGGCGAGCAGGTCTTCACCATCGGCGCCGTAGCCGCACGCGGCGCGGGCGCAGCCGTCACCGTCAGCTAAAAGAGCCGTCGCGCGCGCAATGTCCGCCCCGTCCGACCCCTCCGCGCTCCCACCTCACCTGCCAGCCTCTCTCGCCATGTACCGCGCCGTGGCGCAGGTGGGGGCTGGGGCGGCGCCCTTGGCGCCGCTGGCCTCGCCTGCGGTGCGCATCAGCAGCTATGTGTTGATGGGCAGTGCTTTGCTGCTGCTGCTGTGGCAGGGCTTGTTGCCGGGTTTGCTGTTTGCTTGCTTGGGTTTTGCCCTGACGCGCTGGCTGGCGCGCCAACTGGCCCGTATTCCGCGCGACAGCCTGGTCGGCGCGCCACTGCCGCGCTGGACGCAGGTCATGGCCGCCGCGCTGGTGGTAGTGGCGCCGCTGGGTTGGCTGCTGCTGGGCTTGTCGCATTCGCGCGGCTACCTGAGCGAGGCGCCGCAGCAATACCGCGAACTGCTCAACTACGTGGTGCGCACGGTGCTGGAGTTTCGCCTCAAGCTGCCGTCCGACGTGGCGGTGCTGCTGCCCGAGGGCACGGTCGAGATCCAACGCACCATTGCCAGCTACCTAGGCGCCAAAGCCGGCGTCTTGGCACTGGCCGGGCGCGCGTGGCTGGGCGGTGTGTTGCACGCGTATGTCGGTTTGCTGATTGGCACGCTGGCGGCGGTGCGCCCGGTGGCGGGCATTCAGCGCCCGCTGGCGCAGCAGCTGCATTTGCGCATCTCGCGCTTTGGCGAGGCGTTTAGCCAAATCGTCGCGGCGCAGTTTTGGATTGCCACTTTCAACACCTTGTTGACGGCGGTTTTTCTGCTGGGCGTGTTGCCGCTGACCGATTTGCACCTGCCCTACACCCCGGCGCTGATCACGCTGACCTTTGTCGCCGGGCTGATTCCCATCGTTGGCAATTTGGTGTGCAACGTGGTGATCACCATCGTTGGGCTGTCGGTGTCGCCCACCGCAGCGGCCATTTGCTTGGGCTTTTTGGTGCTGATCCACAAAGCCGAGTACGTCATCAACGCCAAGGTGGTCGGCCAGCGCACCCACATGGGCGTGTGGGAGCTGCTGTCGGTGATGTTTGTCGCCGAAGCCATCTTTGGCGCTGCCGGCTTGGTGGCCGCGCCGCTGTTTTACGCCTACCTGAAAAAAGAGCTGTTTGCTGCGCGGCTGGTGTAACGGGCGTAGTTGGCGCAGCGGGGCGCTTTTATTTTGATAGCTGTCAGCGCACGTATCTAAACGCTTTCAGGCATAAATCTATCTGAAAGCGTTTAGATACGTGCGCTGGTAGCTATTATTTTTGCTGCGGCGGCTTGGCGCTGGACTGCTGTTTGAACGCCCGTGCGGCAAAGGCCCAGGTCAGGGCCGAGGCGTCGGGGCCGGCAGGGTCGCTGTAGGCCAGTTTGGCGCCGCCGCCGCTCCAGGCGTGGCCCAGGCCGGCAATGTCGCGCAACTCGACCACGGTGCGGCCTTGGCGTTTGAAGGGCGTCACCTGCATTGGGTAGCGCTTGCCGCGCTGCTGGCTGGTGGTGGCGCTGGCTTTGGCGCCCAGCGCCTGCGCCCACAGTTGCGCCGTGGCCAAGCCGTTGCGCGGGGAGACCACGTGGTCGCTGCTGCCCTGCAACACCAGCAGCGGCGGCAGTGGCGCTGCGTTGTTGGTGGTGCTGGCGCTGATGGCGCTGGCGTGCGGTGTCGGCAGATGTCCGGCGCGGTGGCCGCCCATGGCCGCCAGCGCGCTCAGGGCCGAGTCTGCCGTGCCGGGGGTGACCCCCGAGTGGACGATGACCGCCGCAAAATGCGCCGCAAAGCGCGCGCCCATCAGCGCCGCCATCGAGCCGCCGGCCGACAGCCCAGCCACCGCCACCCGGGCCACATCTATCGGATAGGACTGCGCTACCTGCACCACGGCGGCCAGCAAGGTGGCCGCTTCGGCGTTGGCCATGCCGTTGCGCTGTTGAAACCAGTTCCAGCAGCCCTGGGCGTTGGCAAACCGGTCTTGCTCTGGGTAGAGCACCAAAAAACGCTGGCGCGCGGCCAGCTTGCCCATGCGGGTGCTTTGGGCAAATTCGAGACCGGTTTGGTCGCAGCCGTGCAGCATCACCAGCAGTGGCAATTTTTCTCGGGGGCGCAAGGCCAAGCCGGGCGGTATATGCAGATGAAAGCGCCGTGCGCCAGCGGGCCCCGTGGCAACGCCGGCAATCCAATCGCCTTGGCTGGCCGCTGTGGCGCGGGGCGCGGCTTTGGCGGTTTTGGCGGTCTTGGTGGTCTTGGTGGTCTTGACGGGTTTTTTGGTGGTTTTGGCCGTTTTAGCGACTTTGGCTACTTTGGCTGCGGCGCGCTGCGCCGATCGCATGGCGCGGGTGAGGGTTTTGAGGTTGCGCTGATAAGCGCGCGTCAGGGCCGAAAGCGAGGGCAAGCGCAGGCGCCGTGCCATCAGTTGGCCATGCGGCGCAGGGCGCAAATACGGGCATGGACGGCCTCGGCATCTTGGGCATCGGTGTGCGCCAGATACAGCTCCAAGTCGGCCAGTGCCTGCGCAGCGTGGCCGCAGGCGGCGTGGGCCAGGCCGCGGTCGCGCCATTCGCACCACGCCAGCGGTAGCAGCACCACCAAGCGGTTTTGCACCGCTATCAGGCGCAGCCAGTCTTGTTGCGATTGGTGGATTTCTTTCAGGTTGCGCAGCAGCCGCGCCAAGATGTCGCGCGGCGTGGCCGCTTGCAGGTGGATGGCCAGCGCGGCATCGCTCTCGCTGGGGGCGCCGTGGCGCTGGTAGGGCTCTAGCCGCTCGGACAATTCTTCGCGCGACAGCGATTGGCCGGTGAACGGGTCCATCAGCACCTGCCCCGGCGGCAGCAGCGCTTTGACCATGAAGTGTCCCGGAAAGGCCACGCCCTGCACTTGCAGGCCGGCGCTGTGGGCCAACTCCATCCACAGCAAGCCCAAGGTGATGGGAATGCCCCGGCGCGTGCGCAGCACGGTGTGCAGGTAGCTGTTTTCGGGGTCGTAATAGTCATTGAGGTTGCCGCCAAAGCCGAGGTCGGCAAAGAAAAATTGGTTCAGCGCATACAGGCGTTGTAGCGCTGGCATATCGGCGTCCAAGCGCCGCTGTAAGCGCGCTTGCAGCAAGTCCATGTCGTTGAACAGTTGCTGCATATCCAAGTCGGGGTAATCGTCCTGGGCCACGCTGGCGGCGGCCTCAAACAGTGGAAAGCCATCGTCGCTTTGCACCAGCGTGGCAAAGTATTCCAGCGGGGTGGGGGCGGCGGCGTAGCTTAGCAACATAACAATGGTTGTACGGGGCGCACTGCCCGGCGTCAAGCGAGGAACCCCACGAAAAAACGGCCATCCATTGGCGCTGACAGCGGCGTTGGGCGCAAACCTTGCGCCGGCGCAAAGAGCCGGCGGCGCAGGCTCATGGTTTAAGGATGCTGCGCAGCTTCAGCCCCGTCAGGCGCAGCACAGCAAAGTACAGCGCCACCGCAGCGCACAGCAACGCCGCCAATAGGCCGATGCGCTGCCCGCTGTGCGCGCGCAGCGCCAGCCATTCAAAGTGCTGCGCGCCCCAAAGCAAAAACACCGCCAGCAGCGCGCTGGCCGTCGCCACTTGCAGGGCGTACTGCCACCAGCCCGGCTGGGGCTTATAGCTGCCGCGGCGCACCAAGCCGACCAGCAGCCAAGTGGCGTTGACCAGCGCGCCCAGCCCAATCGACAGCGCCAGCCCAGCGTGCGCCATGCGCGGCACCAGCGCTAGGTTGAACAGTTGCGTAATCACCAGCACCACCACGGCAATCTTGACTGGCGTGCGGATGTCTTGGCTGGCGTAGTAGCCCGGTGCCAGCACCTTGATGGCCACCAGCCCCAGCAGCCCCGCGCCATAGCCCGACAGCGCCACGGCAATTTGGCCGACGTCGCTGTCTTTGAGGGCGCCGTAATGGAACAGCGTCGCCACCAGCGGTTGGGCAAAAGTGAGCAGCCCGACAGCGCAGGGCAGCGCCAGCAGCACCACGATGCGCAGGCCCCAGTCGAGCATGGCTGAATACCGCTGCGCATCGCCCGCCGCGCGCGCGCCGGCCAGCGCCGGCGTCAGCACCACGCCCAGCGCCACGCCCAAGAGCGCCGTCGGAAACTCCATCAATCGGTCGGCATAAAACAGCCACGTGACGCTGCCCGGCGCCATGTACGAGGCAATTTGCGTGTTAATCATCAGCGAGATTTGCGCCACGCCCACGCCCAGCAGCGCCGGCGCCATCAGCCGCAAAATGCGCCGCACATCGCCGTCTTGCCACGCCACGCGCACGGCGGCAAAGCTCATGCCAATGCGCGGCAGTAAGCCCATGCGCCACAGCGCCGGGCCTTGCACGCCCAGTTGCAACACGCCGCCCAGCATCACGCCACCGGCCATCGCATAAATTGGCTCTATACCGCGCGCCGCCAAAAAAGGTGCGCCAAACCACGCCGCGCCAATCATGCAAAAGTTCAGCAGCACCGGCGTGGCGGCGGGCACGGCAAAGCGCTTCCACGTGTTCAAAATGCCCGCCGACAGCGCCACCATCGACATAAAGCCGATGTACGGAAACATCCAGCGCGTCATGACCACGGCGGCGTCAAAACTCTCGGGGCTTTGGCGCAGGCCGCTGGCCAGCAACCACACCAAGAGCGGCGCGCCCAGCACGCCCAGCACGCAGGTCACCAGCAGTGCCCACGCCAGCACGGTGGCGACGTGGTGGATCAGCTCGCGCGTGGCGTCTTCGCCGTGCTGCGCTTTGGCGGCGGCCAGCACCGGCACAAAGGCTTGGCTAAACGCCCCTTCGGCAAACAGGCGGCGAAACAAATTGGGGATGCGAAAGGCGACGTTAAAGGCGTCGGTCAGCGCGCTGGCGCCAAACATCGAGGCCATGACCAGGTCGCGCGCCAACCCCGTGACGCGGGACGCCAAGGTCAGCAGAGATACGGTAGAGGCAGCTTTGAGCAGAGACACGGCGCCGAGTGTATGCCCTATAATCGCCGGCTTTGCTGACATCATCCTCAGACACTAGGAACTAAAAAAATGGCATCTGCTAAACCCAAGAAAAAAAACCCCCGTCTGGCATCAGGCCGCAAGCGCGTCCGCCAGAACACGAAGATCAACGCTGCGAACACCTCGCTGCGCTCTAAGTACCGCACCGCTGTCAAGAACGTCGAAAAAGCGATTCTGACCGGCGACAAAACCAAATCGACCGAACTGTTTGCCAAGATGCAAGCTGTGGTGGACACCATTGCCGACAAGGGCATCTTCCACAAAAACAAGGCCGCTCGCGATAAGAGCCGCCTGTCCGCTAAGGTGAAAGCCTTGGCACTGGCCGCCTGACCCACTTCAGGCAAACAGCCCGCACGGGCTCGCCCGTGCGCCGTTTGTAACGGGTGCGCTGTCAGCAAAATCAAAGTAAAAAGCAAAAAAGCCGTCGCAAGACGGCTTTTTTGTGTCTGATACCACAGTTTTAGGTCAAATCGGCCTCTAGCCCTTTAGGTGTAAGCGCTTGCAGCTATCAATTTGATAGTTGTTGATGGTTATTTTTTGGGCGGGTCGGGCAGCAAACAGGCCTCGACCACTTGCAGCGCGTTGTCGCGGGCAAAGTTCATGACAAAGTCCCACGCCATCGGCTCGTAGTCGCGCAGCGCGTAATTGACGATGACGCATTTGGTGCCGTTGATGACGGTGGGCACGCACCAAGGCGAATACGACAGGTGGCTGCCCGGCTGGCTGCCACCGGGGCGAAAGCTGCTCATCACACCCGCCAGTCGTTCGGCCCAGTCACTGGGGCGAAAGGTTTTCCCCGCGAGCGTGATGCCCTGGATGAAAACTTCTTTAGTTGAAGGAGAGACCATCGGGTTATGAAAATAATTGAGCAGCTTGCGCAAGATGGCTGCTGGTTGCGCGATAACCGGCGATTCTAACTCTTATATAAGAGTTATCCCTGTTCTGTCCTTGTGCGCGGCATTGGCACCGGGCCAAAATCCAAAAACCAAGAGCTGGGGCCGTTCTAGAATCAATGTCTTTTTTCTGGGCCGCCCGCTGGGGTTGGCCTGCCACCTGCACTGCCTGGAGACTCCACCGCATGACCGCTTTTATCGAAGCCGCCTCACCCCACGTGATGAACACCTATGGCCGCGTACCGATTGCGCTGCAGCGCGGCCAAGGCTGCCGCGTGTGGGACGTCAACGGCAAGCAGTACCTGGACGCGCTGGGCGGCATTGCGGTCAACACCTTGGGCCACAACCACGCCAAGCTGATTCCGGCGCTGCAAGAACAGTTGACCCAGTTGATTCACACCTCCAACTACTACCACATCCCGCTGCAAGAGCAGCTGGCCAAGCAGCTGGTCGAGCGCTCAGGTCTGACCAATGTGTTCTTCTGCAATTCGGGGCTGGAGGCCAACGAGGCGGCACTCAAAATTGCCCGCAAATATGGCGTGGACAAGGGCATCGCCAAGCCCGAAATCGTGGTGTATGAAAAAGCCTTCCATGGCCGCTCGATTGCCACCATGTCGGCCACCGGCAACCCCAAAATCCACAGCGGTTTTGGCCCGCTGGTTGAAGGTTTTATTCGCGTGCCGGTCAACGACATCGAGGCGATTAAAGCCGCGACCGAAGGCAACCCCAACGTGGTGGCGGTGTTCTTTGAAACCATCCAAGGCGAAGGCGGCGTTAACCCGATGCGCGCCGAGTACCTGCGCCAACTGCGCCAACTGTGCGACCAGCGCGACTGGCTGATGATGATTGACGAAGTGCAATGCGGCATGGGGCGCACCGGCAAATGGTTTGCCCACCAGTGGGCCGGCATCGTGCCCGACGTGATGCCGCTGGCCAAAGGGCTGGCTTCGGGCGTACCGATTGGTGCCGTCGTCGCTGGCCCCAAAGCGGCCAACGTGCTGCAGCCGGGCAACCACGGCTCCACCTTTGGCGGCAACCCGCTGGCGATGCGCGCCGGGGTCGAAACCATCCGCATCATGGAAGAAGACGGCCTGCTAGAAAACGCCGCCAAGGTCGGCGCGCACCTGATGGCCGCCTTGCAGCGCGAGCTGGGCAGCTTGGCCGGCGTGAAAGACATTCGCGGCCAAGGTTTGATGATTGGCGTCGAGCTGAACAAGCCCTGCGGCGCATTGGTGGGCCGCGCGGCTGAAGCCGGTCTGTTAATCAGCGTGACCGCCGAGAGCGTGATTCGCATGGTGCCGCCGCTGATTTTGACCACCGCCGAGGCCGACGACATCGTCGCCCTGCTGACCCCGCTGGTCAAAGACCTGCTGGCCGAATAACTGGGCCACACCACCGGACTAAACCACCGGGCCAAGGAGACACTGACGATGAAACACTATTTGCAATTCAACGACCTGAGCGCGGACGAATACGCCTACCTGTTCGAGCGTGCTGCCCTCATCAAAAAGAAGTTCAAAGCCTACGAAAAACACCACACGCTGGCCGACCGCACGCTGGCAATGATTTTTGAAAAAGCCAGCACCCGCACCCGCGTCAGCTTTGAGGCCGGCATGTACCAATTGGGCGGTAGCGTCGTCCACCTGACCACCGAGGGCAGCCAGCTGGGCCGCTCAGAGCCGATCAACGACAGCGCCAAAGTGATCAGCCGCATGGTCGATTTGGTGATGATTCGCACCTTTGAGCAGACCAAAATTGAGGACTTTGCCGCCGACTCGCGCGTGCCAGTCATCAACGGCCTGACCAACGAGTTTCACCCCTGCCAAATCTTGGCCGACATCTTCACCTTCATCGAGCACCGCGGCTCCATTGCCGGCAAAACCGTGGCGTGGGTGGGCGATGGCAACAACATGGCCAACACGTGGCTGCAAGCGGCGCAGCTGCTGGGCTTCAAAGTCCACGTCAGCACGCCGCGCGGCTACGAAATAGACGAGAAATTGGCCATGGGGCCAGCAGGCACCAGCGCTTGCAGCTATCAATTTTTCAAGAATCCGCTGGACGCTTGCCGAGGCGCTGACCTTGTCACCACCGATGTTTGGACCAGCATGGGCTACGAGGCCGAGAACGAAGAGCGCAAGAAGGCCTTTGCCAACTGGTGCGTCGACGCCAAGATGATGTCGGTGGCGCAGCCGGACGCGCTGTTCATGCACTGCCTGCCGGCGCACCGGGGCGAAGAGGTTGAGGCCGACGTCATCGACGGCCCGCAATCGGTGGTCTGGGACGAGGCCGAAAACCGCATGCACGCCCAAAAAGCGCTGATGGAATACCTGCTGCTGGGCCGGCAGGCGTAAGCAGCACCGCTTTTTTATGGCCGACCCTTGTTTGGGCTGCGGCGCGTGCTGCGCCAGTTTTCGCGTTGACTTTGCCGTGCAAGAGTTCGAGGGCTGCGGCGGGCGCGTGCCGTCCGGCTTGGCCGAACCCATCACCGAGCACCTGTGCCGGATGCGCGGCAC